>NZ_AKIN01000060.1:0-1957 GCF_000309405.1 Vaccinium witches'-broom phytoplasma str. VAC | reverse complement strand
AAATAATGATAATAATCTCTAATTTGGTTAAATAAAGGTGATATTTCTTTAAATAATTGTGTTTTTGTAGCGTTAATTTCTTTGTCATCAATTGGGTTGTTGATTTTATTGGGGTGGAATTGATATTTAAAAGGTTTGTAAGAAATATTAGGGGTTGAAGTTTGTTGTTGGATTAAGTTTTTAAATTCTTGAGTTTTCATAAAGTTATTTATTTTTTCAAGGGCGTTGTTGAAGGTTTTAATTCCTCTTATTTCCATATAAACATCAATAATATCGTAATCTTTACAACATTTCCAACAGTGAATTTTATTATCTGAAGTTAAATGGCAACAAGTTGGGTTGTTTCCTTGATGGATGGGACAAGGGAAACGATATTTGGTGTTGAAGTTTGGGGGTAAAATTTTTAATTTTTTTAATAAAACAATCATAGGGAAATTAGTTTTAATGTGGTTAATTTTGTCTTGATAATTCATTTATTTTAACTCCTATTTTTTTGATTAATAATAAGTTTCTATTTGATAAGGTAAAACATAACCGATTTCTTGAAATGTTTGGGTGGTCATTTCGAAGTGATAAATTAAGGTTTTTTTGGTGCCACTTCTATTTTTTTTGATACATACTTCGATTATTTTTTGATTTTCATTGTCATCAGATTCTAAATAGAGTTGATTTAAGGTTGAATTATAAATATTTAAAGGTTTTTCTTGGTCTTTGGCTAGTTTTGGTCTAAATTCAGACATCATTAAGACGATATCGGAGTTAGTTTCGATGCCACCACTTCCTTTTAAAGCGGTGATTTCAGGGGATTTTCCTTGGTAATTACTGTATGTATCTCTTGAAAATTGAGAGAGAATGATAATAACAATGTTTAATTCCATGGCTAATTGTTTGAGTTTAGTCATAATTTCGTCAATAGCTAAACGGTCGTTTTCTAAATGATTACTAGCTTTAGTAATTTGGAGATGGTCAATAACGATCATTTCTACTTGTTTTTCTAAATAAAGGCGATAAACTAAATCAATGATATAATCAATATTTTTGCTTTTATCATAACTAAATGATAAATTTATGTTGGCAAAAAATTGTTTTGCTATTTTCATCCTTTCCGTGTATTTGAGAGGTGTGATATTGTCATCTTCAAAATTTTTATCTAAAATAACATCTAAGGGAATTTGAGTTTGGTGGGCTAATAAACGACTTAAATTTTCCTCCATTGTCATTTCATAAGAAAATACCAAAATATGAGGATAATGAGAGCTTTCTTGGTGTTTAGTTTTGGCGATATCTAAAAGAAGGTTGTAGACAAAAGTTGTTTTTCCCAAACCGGTATACCCCCCAATAGTGATGATTTGGCCTTTTTTTAATCCTTTAGTGGATTGGTTGAGTCCTTTAAAAATTTCTGATAAGCGGTAATATTCGTCTTGGATTTTTTGTTTTGCTTGATTATCGGTGTCAAAAAATTCAGGATGTAAAGAGGCCATTTGGTTTAAAGTAAAGTGTGTTTTATCATTTTGGTGGGGGATTAAAGAGATAAAATTTCTTAATTTATCAAAGATTTCTTGGTAATATAAGTTTTTAGTGTAAGGATCTTGGGTTTCAAAAGAAGGACTAATAATTTTTAAGAGTTGTTGGAACAGTTTTTCTTGGGTATAGGTGTGTTTTAAGTTATCTAAGAAATCAAGGTTATTTTCCTTACTAAAATCATTATTTAAAAAAGATAATGATTCTTTGGTAAAGTTATCTTGTTGGAAATTAGTTTGTAAATATGTTAATAACTCTTTGATGATATCAGTTTGAGATTTTATTTTATCCCAAGGATGAGTTGTTTGTTTTTCTAAAAATAAATATTTTAAAGCTGTAAATATTTTTGTATTTTGGGAGTCGAGTAGATTTTGGGGTTTGATTATTTGGTAGTAAAAGTTTAACTTTTCCCATTGGCCTTGTTCGATATAATTTA
>NZ_AKIN01000061.1:0-3586 GCF_000309405.1 Vaccinium witches'-broom phytoplasma str. VAC | reverse complement strand
AGATTACTAGGTAAAGATTGAAAGATTTTTTTAATTAACATGGTTATTTTTCCTTTCCAAGTTGTGTGTGTTGTTAAATAAAAAAGACCCTGGCGGGTCTTTAAATATTAAATTGTTCTAACCATTCAATAACATCTTGATAAACTTGTTCATTATCTAAATCGTTAAATAAATTGTGATAATTTAAAGGATACAATTTTAATTTTTTATTTGTATTTTGAATCAAATCAAAAAGTTCTTGACTATTTTCTGGTAAAATAATTTGATCTTGACCGCCATGTAATAATAATATGGGAACTGGATATTGAAATAATTCGTTTATTATTTTTTCTTGAAAATATTGAATACTTAAAATCATAGTGTTTCTTATAAAATTTGGTGTTAAAAAATTAATAGTACGACAATTTTTCATTTCTGTAGTCAAAGGTAATCTGGATAATTTTTCATAATTCATACCTACTGGAATATTATCCATATTTTGAATATTTTCTGGATTAATAAAATTAATTACAGAATCTATTATTTTTGTCGGAGAACCACTATTAATAACACCATCAATATCGTTATATTTATAAACATAACAATTATTAATCATTCCACCTAAACTATGTCCTAATAAAATAATTTTTAAATTATTTTCTTGTTTTAAAGAATTAACTATTAAATGTAAGTCATCTAAAAAAGTATGGAAACTATCAATATCCGCTATATTATTATTATCACTTCTACTTTGTCCATGACTTCTAATATCATAAAGTAAAACATTATAACCAGATCGATTTAAATAGTTAGTTAGTTTTTCATATTCTTTAGAACTTTCAGCAATGCCATGAGTAATAATTATATTCGCTTTAGCATTTTCAACTGTTTTTAGTTCTGTGTAAATACCAGTTGTAACTTTGTTTAACAAAGGATAAGCATAGATCTTTTTTTTATGTGCAAACAAAAATAAACCAATAAATAAAACGATATTAAACAATAGTAAATGTTTTTGTAATTTAAACATAAATTAAATCTCCTTTTATTTTTTATTCTTTTTTTATCACCAGTCATCGCTGGTTCTTTTATTATATGCGGCTTCTTTAACTTTATCATAGTTGTGTTTATCTTGGTAAAGAGATAAAGTTCTTCTTTTTGGATTGAAGTGGAGGTGGAAATTGGTTAATTTGAAATCAGAATTGTGAACGAAAGCATCACCAAGGTAATAGTCTTTGTCTTCTTCTAAGAAGTGTTTAGGGCCTTTGTATTTAAGGATTAAATAATTACCACCTGGGCCTTTGTGTTGTTGTTTTTCGAAATTGATATAACGCCATAAATAACTATCATCTTTGGCATAAAAAGAAGTGGAATCAAATCCGTCTAAAGTAGTATGGTTATAAGTATCGCCATCTTTATTCCAACGGTCGAAAGGATGACGATCTTTGATGTAACAAACTAAGTTAGAGGGTTCTTTTTGAAGTTCGCGACGATTTTCGACCAGCTTTAATTCTTTTCTTAAACTTTCTTCTTGAGCTGGAAGAGTTTTAAGTTTATTTTTAATATCGATGATTTCTTGATTTTTATCTTTAATGGTTTGTTCGTATTTGTCAGGTGTTTGGTTTAAAGTGGCTAATTCTTGTTCCAATTGAGAGATTTTATTTTCTTGGTGGATTTTAGTTAATTGCTGATTAATATTATTTAATTCCGTTTGGATTTGATAATGGCGACGATTGTAATAGTTAATTCCGTTTAAACCATCAAAAGTATAGCGACATTCAATTTTAGTTTCGTCTTTAGGTTTATCTAAATATTGAAGGATTCCTTCACGCCATTGGGCGTATTGGTTTTCACAAGCTGTTCGGCGTTGTTTTACTTTTTGATGATCGGGTTTTATTTTTAATTTTAAATTTAAGACTTCTTCAATATCCGAAGGTAACATGACTTCGTGAGTTTGAGGGTTTTGTTGAGACCATTTAGCCGTTTTTTTGTAAGCTTCTTCGATGATTGTGGTTAAATCACGGTTAGAAAGATTTTTACCTTGACATAATTGAGTAATCTCTTTTAAAGCTAAGAAAGTATGATAACTAATTTGATAAGGGGTGATAATATGTTTTAAATAACCTTCAATTTCATGATCTTTTAAATGTCCAATATAGATTTCTTTACTAAAACGACTGCGTAAAGCGGAGTCAATTTTATGAAGGTTATTAGTAGCTCCCATTAAGACAATTTTTTTATTACTACTATTAAAACCATCTAATTTATCTAATAAAGTATTAATCACATTGACTCCTCCTGAAGAAATGTTGGAATCATTACGATTTTCTAATCCTTCGATTTCGTCAATAAAGATAATGGTTTTATCATGATTTTCGGCTTCTTGCCACACTTTATCCACTTCTTTTTCCCCTTCTCCGATGTATTTTTGTCGGAATTTGGAAGGAATTAAATTAATAAAGTGCACGTTAGCCTCACCACAAAGAGCTTTAATTAAAAAGGTTTTTCCTGTTCCTGGTGGTCCATAAAGTAAATAACCTTTGGGACGAACTTGATCGAAGTTAATTAAGGATTGGTTCGTGCGAAAATAAGTTAATAAGTCTTCTAATTCTTCTTTTTCGCTTTCCATGCCGTAAACGTCTTTGAATGTCACTTTCTTTTTAGTATGAGGAAGAGGTTTATTTTCTTTTAAATGATTTAATTGAGTTTGTAAGTTTTTCTTTTGTTTTTCAAAAGAAAATTTTTGATCAGTTAAGAAAAGTTGAAAATCTTTGAAATTTTTTAATTCAGTTTGATTTTTTTGATATTCTTTTTGAGTTTTTAATTCTTCAATTCTTTTTTGATTAGCTTCGACATAATTAAGAGCTTGGTTTAATTGGAAAATTTGTTGTTGGAGGTTTTCTTGGGTTTGAAGTTGATCCTTTTCTTTAGCTAATTTTTCTAGTTCTTCTTGTTTTTCTTTTTGATTTTGGTTTAACACTCTTCTTTGTTCTAATAAATTATCGACTAAGGTTTGTTGGGTTTGTTGTTGGGTTTTTAGTTCGGTTAATTGTTGTTGTTTTTGGGTTTTAATGGTTGGAGTTAATTGCGGATTATTAGTTAATTCGGTTTGGAGAGTTTTGATTTTAGTAATAATGTCGGTTAAAGTTTTAACATTTTCATCAATTTGGGTTTTTAAGGTGTGATCTTTTTGTTGTAATTCTTTGATTTTGGCTTGTTCTAATTTGATTTGGTGGTCGATCTCTTGTTGTGGTGTTGATGGAGTTTTTTTAGTTAATGATGGAGTTTTAGTTGATGGACGAGAATGGGTGATACCAAAGATTAATAAAATCAAGAAACCTAAACTTAATAATCCGATCAAACTCAGATAAATTTTTTTATTTAATGACATAAATAACCTCCTTTCTTAGGTTTTTTAAAAGAAAATAATTGGGTTATTTTAAAATTAAAGTTTTCACTTTATCTTTAATGGCTTTAGATAATTTGAAAGTTACTACCGTTTTGGCAGGAATTTTTAGTTTTTTCTTTGTTTTGGGGTTTCTACCGATGTAGGCTTTTCTTGATTTTAATTTGAATTTACCAAGTTTAGAGGATAAAATGACCTCTTCGT
>NZ_AKIN01000062.1:0-2553 GCF_000309405.1 Vaccinium witches'-broom phytoplasma str. VAC | reverse complement strand
TAATACGGATAGATTAATTGCGTTTTATTCAGCGATTTGTGTTTGCTGTTTTATTTACAATCAGCCCCCGTCCAAACCGTACGAGCAAGTTTCCAAGCATACGGCTTTCCATAATTTATTCTCTTTCGAGAACTAATTTTGCCTTACGGCTGATTAGCTATTTATTCTTTTTTGTTCTTTTATTTTTGTTATTTAATCTGATATCATGCATTTGTTGGTCCGTAATATTTCTATGACAATCTATGCATAACACTTTTGTACTCTTATTCATCACGCTTTTGCGGTTTTCATTGCGAACCGTACCAATGTGATGGATTTGAAGTTGGGTTGTTTTGCCGCATTTTTCACATATTTCCGCTTTGAGGCGGTCTGTTAGATTCGTACGACCTTGGAATAGATAAGGATTGATGGTGATATCGGGATTTTCCTTATAATTACGCATTTTCTTAATTTTATCCCAAGGGTAAACAGTCCATGACTCATATCTGGTTTTCTCTTTGTTTAAATAAGGAATTGACCAAGTTGAGCTACGATTAAACTTTTTTCGCACTTTGGCAATTGTCGTTTTGCGTTTTCTTGCCAAGGTTTTCAAACAACTATATTCAGCTAGATAGGTTAGATGGGTTAATGCATTTAGATTGTTAGCTAAACAAAAGTATTGGATGATTCCACGTACGATTGTTTTATAAGTGCGTATTATTTCTAATTCGTCCCTACTTGCTAATGTTTCATCATGCTTAATCTTTCCTCTTTTTAACCAATTGTATTCATATCCATATTCTTTGGCTTTTGCTTTGGGAACTTGGATTTGTACCCGACCGTTTAGGGATTTTTTGTGGGTTTTTTTGGTGAGTTTACTACTGGTTGGTTTTACCTTAACCATGTAGGATAGAAACCTTGTGCCCTTATTGGCTTTTACAATTTTTGATTTATCTTTACTAATTGTTAGTTTTAAATCTTGTTCTAGCCATTGAGTCACTTGGTTTTTAATAGTTTCAGCTTTGTCATATTTTCCTTTAATTCCTATGATAAAATCATCGGCATATCGGATATATTCAACTCTTGTTTTTGGATTTAGGTTAATTTGTCTATCAATCCCCAGTTTATGATGCATTCCTTGATGGTATGCTTTTCCATATCCTGGGTTTGCTTTCCTTATTGGTGTTCCTTCTTTAATTAGTTCATCCATTTTGATGTCAATGTAATGTAAATATACATTGGCAAGCAATGGGGAAATGATTCCTCCTTGTGGAGAACCAGATAAAGATTCGTATTTGATGCCATCTTTCATGAACCCAGCTTTTAACCATTTATTAATGGTTGAAAGAGTTTTATTCTTACGTATAAACTTCCTCAAGGTTTTCATAAGAGTTTTATGATTGATTGTGTCAAAATAACCTTTAAGGTCAATTTTGATGATATAATCAATTCCTTGAAATCTTTGTTTGACGCGTTTGATTGCATCAAGACAGGATTTTTTGGTTCTAAATCCAAAACTCCATTCTAAGAATTGATTTTCAAAATAAGGAGTTAAGAGTTGTTCAAGGCTTTTTTGGACTATTCTATCTTTTATGGTAGGTATTCCAAGAGGTCTAACCTTATCGTTGTCTTTGGGAATGAATATTCTTTTAACAGGCTTTGGATTGTACTTGTTATTGATGTATTCCTTGTGATATCTTTCTAATTTTTTAAGATTGAGACTGTCAATTGAATTACCATCAATTCCAGGTGTACCCGCGCCTTTGTTGGTTGCAATTTTGTTAAATGCAATTAATGTGTTATGTAGATTATTCATTCCTTGCTGTAATTCTCTTTTTAGAGGATAGTTATTTGTAGAACAATATAGAATCTTATTCAATGTTCGCGAAAGCTTAGTTTCATCTGAAACAGTTGTTGACATATTTATCAACTCCTTCCTTGATTACAGTGAATAAATAGTAAATTACTAGCTACTTTCGCCTTGTAAAGGTTATTAACCTTCGCCCTGGTGGGTCATTGTGTTAGCATATTCCAATGCTAACTTTGAATTATCCACGACTATTAAATAGCTTCTTTATCCTTGAGCGTCTTGGCATTTATTCCTTGACTTGTTAATTAAATAACTAGCTTTTAGGATTCTCCAAGTTACTCTAAATATCTACCTTTGTCCATTAGGTGAAGTAACCGCTTATGTTTTTTTGTCTTTCCTGACTGTCGGTGAGATTCCAGGTTTTCTTTATTGATAAACTATCCACTACAAGCGTTATATATTGATAGACTCTGGACTATACGGTTTCGGTAGTTTGCGTACTAGGTTAACAAATTACATCTGCTTTTCTTCTTAGACCATTTCAGGCTTATCCATGGGACAATTTGGTGGCGGTATCATCTTGACTAACTACTTCGTCTCAATCCGCTTTTATGGTCTGCTGTAATCCATTATTCTTTCGTTTAACGGACCGACCATATCCATTCAGTGTTTATCGCACTGGTTATTGGTTAGATAACACGATATTTAGGCATCTTTGGCGCCCACGCTTTTTGTTCGTTGGTTAACATTTTATATTAACCCTT
>NZ_AKIN01000063.1:0-3073 GCF_000309405.1 Vaccinium witches'-broom phytoplasma str. VAC | reverse complement strand
TTTAGGAAAAACCACTTTTGTTTATAATCTTCTTTTAGATATCACTAAAACCAAACACCAAGAAAGCTCCTATTACCCTCACATGTTAGTTTTTTCTTATGAAATGACCTTAGAAGAAAATTTAAGTCGTTTATTAGCCCACCAAACTCAAATTCCCTTAGATGTTATTTTAGATAAAAATTGGGAAGACTCAAACATCACTCAACATACCTACATGGAAAGGATGAATGACGCTCAACAATTCTTTTCCCAGCTTAACTTATCATTTAGTTATGATCAAGGTAAAAAAATTGATTATATCATTGATTTAGTTTATCGCCTTTATTTAGAAAAACAAGTAGAAATGATCGTTATTGACCATCTCCAAATTACTATAGTAATCATTTAGAAAACGACCGTTTAGCTATTGACGAAATCATGACGAAACTCAAACAATTAGCCATAGAATTAAACCTTGTTATTATCATTCTCTCACAATTTTCTAGAGATACTTATAGCCATTACCAAGGTAAATCGCCTGAAATCACCGCTTTAAAAGGAAGTGGCGGCATCGAAACTAACTCAGATATCGTCTTAATAATGTCGGAATTCCAACCCAAACTATCCAAAGACCAAGAAAAACCTTTAAATATCTATAATCAAAATTGTAATCAATTATATTTAGCATCAAAAAACAACGAATCTCAAAAAATCATTGAATTATCGATTAAAAAGAATCGGAGTGGCACCAAAAAGAACTTAGTTTATCACTTTGAAATGACGACACAAACATTCCAAGAAATCGGTTATATTTTACCTTATTCATTAGAAAGTTATTAAAAACCAAAAAAGGAGAAAAAAATGAATAACAAAATTAATCAAATCATAAAAAACATTAAATCAATCGAAAAACAATTAAAAATCATCAAAAAAAATGTTAAACTACATAGTATAAAGAATAGAAAGGAAATAAATGTGAAAACATCGATCAACCCTAACAACGAACAAGTTAATGTTTTTGACGTTGTTAACTATTTACTCAAACATTTTGATGCTGATAAATATAAAATTACTAACATGAAAATTAATAAATTATTATATTACATTCAAGGTCATTATATTGCTAAATATAATAAACCACTTTTTTTAGAACCTATCGAAGCTTGGATGTTTGGCCCTGTTATTCCTCATATTTATGGTGAATTTTTTAATTTTGTAAATAATCCAATTCCCAACAATTATATTTGTGAAGGAAAGACTGGTAACGAAATAAATCAAGAAACTCAAGAATTTATAAAAAAAACTCTTAATAATTATATTAATTTAAGTTCTTATAATTTGAGTGTAAATACCCACAACGAACAACCTTGGAAAATCACTTACAATCCACGTAAAAAATGGAAAAATAATATTATTACTCATCAACTTTTAAAAGAATTTTTTGCAAAAGAGCAAAAGAAAGAAAATAATTTTTTTCAAAATGACAAAATTGAAAGAGTTAAATAATAAAAATTTTGAAGAAATAATTAAAACAATTCATAGTATTTGTAGTAACATTCAAAGATATAAAAATTTAAAAAAAACAAACAATAGCAATCCCCTAGATATAGAGTCTAATTATAGAGATAATATTGCTTTAATTTTAAATAGTTATCCTTCACCGTTTGAAGGTTTAGTTAATGTTGAAGCACAAAATAATCATGGTAAAACTGATATTATTATAAATTTTTTAAATAATAAAAAATATGTAGCAGAATGTTTCGTGTTAAATGATAATCATTCAATTTCAGTTAGAAGTAAAAATAAATTTAATCAATTAATTTACAATATAACTGATGAAGATGATAAAATTTCGTTAATTTTATTTGTATTAAAAGAAAATTTTGAACCAATAACAATTTTTGAAGAAATCAAAGAAGTTATTAAAAAACAAAGTATTCAAGGGAAATTAATTGATTTACAGGAAAAATATAAAAATAAAGTTTGGATTTTAAAGGTAAAAATAAAAAAATACCCTAGATTGGATTTATATATTCATATTTGTATTTATTATTTTTTTTATGATTTTAATTATTCTAAATCTCAAAAATAAAGACAAAAAAACAAAATTATTTAATTTTCTTTCGATATATTTTTTTAAAATATAACTCATTAAAAACCAATTTTTACCAGACTCTCAAATGAGAGTCTTTTTTTATACCTATTTCCGCAGCCACTTTCAAGTGGCTTTTTTTGTTTTTAAATAACAACATATATCGTTAGGAGAAAACTCAATGAATTATCAAGAAAAAATAAAACACATCCGAACTCATTTCCCCATGTCAGTTTTATTAAAAAAATGATTTAATTAATTTTTTTTGTTATAATAAAAATGACCTTCGTTGGGAGTTGGTTTAAACAACTTATGAGGGCATCATGAAATCACATTTTTTTGGGTAAAAAAATAGAGCCTCGGCGGAGGCTCTATTTCTATTATAACGGTGTTATTTATCACCGTTATTTTTATTTTAATCATGAAATCATTTCCTTTCTTTTGGGTAATTGCACCTTTTGAAAGGGATCAAAATTGACGCACCTTTAAAAAGGTGCTTGTTTTAAGCATAACATAATTTACTAATAAAATTTTAAAAGACTCTAATTATTTAGAGTCTTTTTTTTATCTTATTTTGTCAAGGAAAAGGAGAAAACTCAATGAATTATCAAGATAAAATAAAATACATTCGAACTCATTTACCCATGTCTGTTTTATTAAAAAAATTAAATATAATACCACCAAACTTTAACATCAACCATCGTTTTCCTTGTCCCCTTCATCAAGGAAAAAATCCCACTTGTTGTCATTTCACTTCTACTAATAAAATTCATTGTTGGAAATGCGGAAAAGATTTTGATTTGATTGATGTTTATATGGCGATCCGTCAGATTAAATCTTTTCATGAAGCGATTCAAAGAATAGCAAGATTTATGAATTCTTTTAAATTTAAAACTTTAATCCAACAAGAAAAAGAAATAACGAAAATAACTATTAACCCTTTTAATCAACCATATCATCCAATGAAACCAAAACAACCAGTTGACGAACAGGAAATTAATA
>NZ_AKIN01000064.1:0-1442 GCF_000309405.1 Vaccinium witches'-broom phytoplasma str. VAC | reverse complement strand
TAAAAATAATTTAAAAGCTAAATTAAAAGTAGTAGATAATTTAATTAATCAAGATTTTATATCAATAGCCCCTTTACAAAAACTCTTTACAGATATCACTTATTTCAAAACTCCACAAGGATTTTTATATTTTTCTTGTATTATTGATTCTTTTAACAACCAAATCATCGCTTCCCACACTTCAAAATATCAAAATAAAGAATTAGTTTTAAATACAATCAAAAAATTACCTCCATTAAAAGAACCTTGTATTATTCATTCTGACCAAGGAACAGTTTATCAATCACAAAAAGTCCAACAAACTTTAACGAAAAAAGGTTTTTTAATCAGTATGTCAAGAAAAGCAACTCCACGCGATAACGCCGTAATTGAAAACTTTTTCGGCCAAATGAAAACTATATTACAACATCAACATCCTTTTTTATTTCAAAAATCAACCAAAAAAGTAAAAAAAATAATCAATTATTTCCCTAATTTTTGGAATAATCAATGGATTTTAGCTAAATTAAATTATTCATCTCCTTCTCAATATTGTCAAAATCTTATATAAATTATTTTTTAATTTATTTTAATGTTTAGCCTTGAAAAAGAGGTTACCTTTTTGCACATTTTTTTGACCAAAATAACATAATTACGTAAAAAAATAATTATAATTTCATTTTCTTAACGGAATTTTAACTTTTTTTACTTAAATATATAGTGTAAGGTAAAATATTTAAAAAAAATATCTTTTGAAACTAAAGAATTATCAAAAAAAAGTTTATACACTTTTTTAAATAAAAACAATATTTCCTTAGTTTGAAAAGATATGAAATTATCTAATTATTTTTAAGTCTTAAAGAATAATTTTAGAGACAAAAGTTGTCTAAAAAAACGTAACAGTGCACTCTTATTAACTACGTGATTTTTTTAGGGTCGATGACCTTAACATTAACTCATGGAATGATTAGTTCCTGAGATAGGTAAATACCGCGTTTGGATAGGCGAGTCAAGATGTTGGTATTGAAACCATGAAGGGATTTTTTCCCCTGATAATCTAAATAGCCTAAATAGTTCAATTATATAACTATTTAGTCCTATCTTATCAAGTCATTTCAGTTCCTTTCGACTTTGGTTGCTTAGTTTACTCTGCTTTTTGCGTTTAGGTCCATTGCAGGACTTCTCCTTGGAATTTTTTCTTCTTGCGGTATCTTCTTAGATAAAAACTTTTTGCCTCAACCCGCGCTTTTATCCTCTACTATAATCTGCTATTCTTTCGTTGAGCAAACAAAGGATATGAAGTACGTCATTATCAGACTTTGTAATTCGTTAAACTACTGCAAATAAGGCATCTTTGGAGCCTAATTGTTAAAATGAGTAAATCTTACTTTTTTATCTAAATTATTTTTAAAAGGTTGTTCGATTTGTAATTTATTTAGATTAAAACATTTATTAATTAAATT
>NZ_AKIN01000065.1:0-4477 GCF_000309405.1 Vaccinium witches'-broom phytoplasma str. VAC | reverse complement strand
AAATCTTCAATAAATATCCAATACCGATTTTAATTATAACATATTTTTTTATATAAAGTTATAATAATGCATTATTTTTTAATTTGTTTAAAAATTTTATGTAGTATTTGATCCGCTTGATCGTCATTTTCGATTTTTACATGATTTGTTTGGCTTAAAATTCTTTCAATATAATTGAGAGAATCTTTTTTATTTAAACCAGCTTGAACGATTATTTGGGTAATATTTTCGTGGGTATAATTTTGTTCTAAATACCAACTTTTCACGATTTCTAATTCGTTTCCAGTTAAAAGTCTGCCTTTTAAAGTTTCTAAATTTTCAATAGTTTCAGAAATATTGTGTTTTTGTTTTTTTTCAGTCCTTTTAGCCTCTTGCTCTTTATATAATTGTTGTATTTTAACAAAAGTATTATCTAAATTAAAGATTTCTATAATCTTATTATCTTTTTTATCTTGTAGGATGGAAAAAAAATTTTTTTGCCTTAATCTTTCTAAAATAGATTCTAGTTCGTTTTTAGAAAGGTTCGCTTTTTTAGCTAAAAAAGAGGACGAAAAGATTTTTTTTTCATAAGAATCAAATAAAAAAAGTAAAACACTTAATTCTTGTATTTCTAAATGGAGTTTTTTAAATTCACGGATTAAAATTTTTTCTATATTTAAAAAACCTTCTTCGTATAACATTTTAATCATTTTTTAAAATACCTCCTTTAGAAACCTTGGTCAAAGCCTTTTTAGCAGCTTGTTGTTCGGCCGCTTTTTTGGTTTTACCATTGCCTTTTCCTAACCATTCTTTACCTAAATATACTTCTGACACAAATTCCTTTTCGTGAGCTAAACCTTTTTCAGAAATTATTTTATAAGTAATATTTTGTTTTCTTGTTTGGACTAATTCTTGTAGTTGAGTTTTAAAATCAATAATATTAATGATTTTATTTAAACAAGGCAAAACAACGTGATAAAAGGTTTTTTGCGCTTGTTCAAAACCTAAATCTAAATAAATAGCGCCAAATAAAGCCTCAAAAGCATCTGCTACAATAGAATAATTATGAACGGATCTTTTTTTCTCTCCTTTGCCTAAATAAATATATTTTTTTAATTGAATTTCTTCAGCGTAAATCAATAAAGAATCTACACAAACTGCTTGAGATCTTTTTTTGGTCATGACTCCTTCATCGTCTTTATTTTTTTTATATAAATAACTAGCCATGAAGAAATTAATGATCGAATCGCCTAAAAACTCTAATCTTTCGTTATTATTGTGTTGGGCGTTATTCTCATTAGCGTATGAACTATGAGTTAAAGCGTTAATGTATAAAGAAATATTTGTGGGTTTGATATTTAATCTTTTAAATAACTGTTTAATAGACATAATGTTTCCTTATGTGATCTCAATTTTTTATTTTTTGAGAAAGTTTTGTTAAAAAATCTTTTTCTATTAATTTTTTCGCTTTTAAAATAGCATTATAAAAAGAATAATAATCGGAGTTGCCTTGAGCTTTAACAACAATTTTGTTTAAACCTAAAATCATCGCTCCTCCAATTTCTTTGCTATCTAATTTTTTTTTAATGTTTTGAAGTTTTTTTTGAAAAAGTAATTTACTAATAATTTTTTTGAACCAATTTTCTGTTAAAACGTTTTTTATGTTTTTCATTAAGGTGCCAAAAACGCCTTTATATGTTTTAACAATCATATTGGAGGTGAAACCGTCACTTAATAAAATATCCGCCTCAGAGTATAAAATATTTTGCGGTTCTTCGTTCCCTTTAAATACAACATGAGGAGTTTTTTCTAATAAATCAAAAGTCTCCATTTCTAAAATTCTCCCTTTATTCAGTTCCGAACCGATATTTAACATTTTAACAATGGGAGTTTCGATATGGAATAATTCTTGAGCCACAATAGAAGCAGCGATAGCGAATAATAACAGATTTTCAGCTTTAATTTCGATATTAGCTCCAGCGTCTAATAAAATTCTTGTTCTACCATCTAAAGAAGGGAAAATGATAGCTAAAGCGATTCTTTTCATAGGTGGAATAGTGCCGATAATTAAATAACTGGCTAAAATTAAAGCTTGTGTAGGTCCGGCAGAAACAACACCATCTACTTTATTATTTTTAGCCGCTTGCAAAGCTAAAAACATAGAATGTTGCGAATTATCTCTAATTTCTTCTCTCATGTTTTTAACACCCATATCTAAATAATGAGGCGTGTGGATAATGCTCAATCTTTCTTGTAAAGTTTCAGGCAATTCAGAAGAAATATGTTTTTGTAAAAATTTTTGAATTTGCGGTTTATCGCCATATAAATAAAGATACAAATCTCTTTCTTCGGATAACGCTTTTAAACTACCTTTTATAATAGAATCAGGAGCGAAATCGCCTCCCATAGCGTCGACTGCTATTTTAATCATAATAACCTCTTTTTATTTTCTAAATTTTCAAAATCTTTTTGTACTTGAGAAATAATTTTAAAATCTGTCGCTACATTTAAAAAATGATATTTTAAATAACCACTTTGTTTTTTACCTACAAAATCACCAGGACCTCTATTTTTTAAATCAAATTCGCTTAATTGAAAACCATTACTTTCTTGTTCTAAAATATTTAAACGTTGGTTATCTGCTGGATTTTCAGGGACTAAAAAACAATAATTTTGTTTTTCATTTCGCCCTACTCTTCCTCTTAATTGGTGTAATTGACTTAAACCAAAATGATCGGCTCCTAAAATAACAATGGTTGTTGCGTTAGGAACATCAATTCCTACTTCAATAATAGTAGTAGCTAATAAGATTCCTTGAGGATTTTTCACAAAACCCGCCATAATTTCTTCTTGTTTTTTGTTATTTTTTTTACCATGTAAAACATAAAGATGTTGAATTTTCTCTTCTTCTAAAAAAGAAGTTATGGTTTCAATGTTGAATTTTTTAGCATTTTGTTTAATAGCCGGAACTACTATATAAGTTTGTTCGTTTTTAGCTTGATTGTCTCTTAATAAAGGAACGATTTTTTCGAAAGGGAATCTTTCGGTAATAATACTTTTTTTAGCATAAGGAGTTTCCGTTAATAAAGAAGTTTTTAATAAACCAAAATACATGACCGCTAAAGTTTTAGGAATTGGGGTCGCTGTTAAATATAAAACATCTGCTTGAAGATTTTGAAAAGAAGTTTTATCTTTCACATCAGTCCCGAACTTATGAGTCTCATCAATGATAATCAACCCTAAATCATGAAATTCTGTATTCGCCAGCAAATGAGTACCAATAACCATTTGATATTCATTATTATAAATAGCTTTTTGTAAAGTTTTTTTCTGTTTACTTTTAGAAGTGATAAAAATAGTCTTAATTTCGGGAAATAATTTAGTAAAATTTAAATAATGTTGTTTAGCTAAAATTTCTGTTGGAGCCATCATTAAAACTTGTTTTTTGGTGCTAATGGCTGCAATAGCGGCTAAAAAAACAGTAATAGTTTTTCCTGAACCAACATCGCCTTGAATTAACCTTTTAGTAGGATAATTTTGTTTTAAATCGCCGTAAATATCTTTGACTATTTTTTTTTGGTTATCAGTTAAAGAAAAAGGGATTTTTTGCATCATTGTTTTAATATAATGATTACCATAATTTAAAGGTTTTTTAAAAGGAAGTTTCTTTTTTTCTTCAAATAATTTTTGTGCTATATTTAAGGCTTCTTCATGCTTAAAACGTTTTAAAGTTTTATGAAGCAATTGTTGGCTTTTGGGCAAATGAAGATTCATTAAAGCTTCTTTTCTGTCAATTAAATTGTATTTTTTTAAAAAAAGAGGACTTAAATTTTCTTTGATTTTTAATTGCGGTTTGTTAAAAATATTTTTTAAAAAAGTGGTGATAGAATGATCAGTAATATTTTTAATACCATACACAGGCTTTATTTTATTTTTGTTTTTTAAATCAAAAGAAATTAAAGAAGCGGTAATGCTTTTATTATATAAATTACATTTACCTTTAATAAAAACATTTTTATTTATCTTTAAGAAATTTGCTAAATAAAATTTATTAAAAAGAACAACATCGAAAACTACATCATCATGGATTAAGATTTGAAAATTAAGTCTTTTTTTATCAGAATCGTCTTTAGATAAAATAGGTTCGCTAACAATTTTTCCTATAACATTAATTATTTCTTTATCTATCGCTTGGTTCATATTAGATAAAAGGAAATTTTGATATTTTTTAGGTTTATAAAAAATCAATTCTTTTAAAGTGTTGATATCATTTTGAACTAATTTAGGGTATAAATTAGATTTTACAAACATTTGGTTTAAGTTAGAATTCATTTTGGAAAAACCTCAAATACACCTTAAATCTTATTTTGATTATTTCTTTGTTGGATAAAAACTGCTAATATGACGATATCTTTTTAACTAATTAACATTAAGTAATTAAAACTATTTTAATAACATTAAAAAATTATCCCCATATTATTAAATATTTTTTATATTG
>NZ_AKIN01000066.1:0-5324 GCF_000309405.1 Vaccinium witches'-broom phytoplasma str. VAC | reverse complement strand
TTTTATCATCTTTTTTTTATGTTTTTTTAAAAAAAAGATGATAAAGAATTCATGATAAATTTTAATAAATCTTACTCAACTACAAGGTGAATATAAATTATGAAAGTAGGAATTGTAGGTTTACCTAATGTTGGTAAATCAACTTTATTTAATGTTTTAACTAATATGAATATTTTAGAAGCGAATTATCCTTTTGCCACTATAGATCCTAATGTTGGTATCGTTCCCATTCCAGACCAACGTTTAAACCATTTAGCCAGTCTTTTTCAATCTCAAAAAATTATTCCCACCCAAATTGAATTTATCGATATTGCTGGTTTGGTAGAAGGAGCTTCGAAAGGAGAAGGTTTAGGTAATAAATTTTTAGGTCATATTCGTAATGTAGATACTATTTGTCATGTCGTAAAATGTTTCGAAGACCCTAATATTATGCATGTCAGAGACCATATGAATCCTATTGAAGAAAGTAATATTATTGAAACAGAATTAATTTTATCTGATTTAGAACAAATAGAAAAACGTTTAGCGAAAATAAATAAACAAAAAAAAGCTAAAAACGATAAAGATACTTTACAAGAACAAGAATTATTAACAAGAATTAAAGAACATTTAGAAAAAGAAAAACACGTCACGGAAATACAGTTCACTCCTGAAGAAAAATTAATTATTAAAAATTTTAATTTATTGTCTTTAAAACCTATGATGTATATTGGTAATTTTCATGAAAAAGATTTAAAAGATTTAGACCAGAACCCTTTTTTCCAAGCTATGATGACATACAGTCAAAACAAACACCGCCAATTCGTCCCTCTTTCTATCTTGTTAGAAAAAGAATTATCCGTTTTAGAGGAAGCAGACCGTCAATCTTTCTTACAAGAGTATAATTTAAAAGAATCCGCGCTTCAAAACGTGATTCAACAAAGTTATCAATTATTAGGTTTAGAAACTTATTTCACTACCGGAAAAGACGAAACGAAAGCTTGGTCTTTTGCAAAAGGTTCCACCGCTCCCCAATGTGCTCGCTTAATCCATACAGATTTTGAACGTGGCTTCATTAGAGCCGAAGTTTATAATTATCAAGATATCCAAACCTTAAAGTCTTTAACCAAAATTAAAGAAAAAGGTAAATTAAGACTAGAAGGTAAGAATTACTTAGTCCAAGACGGAGATATCATTGTTTTTCATTTCAATGTTTAGGAAACCGCCCATCAGTTTTTCCCCTATTGATTGATAAAATAATAAATACAAAAATATAAAGAGAAAAATAAAGGAGAGATAATCCATTATGAAGACAGATTACAAAAATACTTTATTAATGCCTCAAACAGATTTTCCTATGAGAGGTAATTTAAGCCAAAAAGAAGTAGAAATAGAAAAAAATTGGGAAGAGATCGATTTATACCAAGAAGTGTTAAAACAAAACGCTAATAATCCTCATTTTATTCTTCACGATGGACCTCCTTACGCTAACGGAGAGATTCATATCGGTCACGCTTTAAATAAAATTTTAAAAGATTTTGTCGTACGTTTTCATACTATGCAAGGCTTTTATTCCCCTTTTGTCCCCGGCTGGGATACTCACGGATTACCCATTGAAATCGCGGTTTTAAAGAAATTTTCCCAAGATAGACATACTCATAGAACGGAATTTCTTCAAAAATGCGAAAGATTCGCTTTATCTTTTGTAGAGAAACAGAAAACGAACTTTAAAAGGTTAGGTATTTTAGGCAATTGGAACAAACCTTATATCACTTTAAATAATACTTATGTCGCTGATCAAGTCCGTGTTTTAGGTAAAATGGTCGAAAAAAAATTAATTTTTAAAAATTTAAAACCTATTTATTGGTCCCCTTATTTACAGTCTTCTTTGGCGGAATCAGAAATTATTTATCAAGAACACCGTTCTTTATCTATTTTTGCTTGTTTCAAAATTAAGGACAAACTTAAATTTAAAGATGTTAATTTATTAATATGGACCACTACTCCTTGGACTTTACCAGCCAATGTCGCTATTTGTGTTCATCCCAAAAAAAATTATCATTTAGTGAAAGTCAACAACCAAAAATATATCGTTGGAGATAATGTTTTAGAGAAGTTAAAAGAAAAATTTAACTGGCAAAAGGTAGTGATTTTAGATACTTTTTTAGGCAATACTTTAGAAAATATCACTTATGAAAATGTGGTTTTCCAACGACAAGGTAAAATCGTTTTAGATACTTATGTTTTAGATAACGAAGGTACTGGTTTAGTTCATACTGCTACCGGACATGGTGATGATGACTTTTTAGTAGGTAAAAGACATAATTTGGATGTTATTTGTAGTGTAGATAAAAAAGGTTTAATGACTGAGATAGCGGGTCCTTTTAAAGGTGTTTTTTACTCTAAAGCGAACAAATTAATCGTGGAGGAATTAGATAAGCAAGGTCTTTTAGTGAAATCAGAATGGATCACTCACTCCTATCCTCATGATGAACGTATCAAAAAACCTGTTATTTTCTTAGCAGTAGAACAATGGTTTTTAGATATTAACCAAATTAAACCCCAAATTTTAGCCGAAATAGAAAAAATAGTTTGGTTCCCGCAATGGGGACAAAAAAAGATGACCCATATGATTACGAACCGTAATGATTGGGTGATTAGTCGTCAAAGAATATGGGGTGTTCCTATTCCTATTTTTTACACTGAAGATGGATTGCCTATTTTAGAGGCTGATTTGATTAACCATATCGCTGACTTATTCGAAAAACACGGAAAAGAGATTTGGTACCAATGGGACGCCAAAGACTTATTACCACCAGGTTATACCAATAAAAGAAGTCCTAATCATCTTTTTACCAAAGAAAAAGATGTTGTTGATGTTTGGTTTGATTCTGGGACTTCTTATAGTGTTATCAACCGTTTATCGCCAGAGTTTTTACCCGTTAATGTCTATTTAGAAGGTTCAGACCAATATAGAGGATGGTTCAATTCTTCTTTAACTACTTCTATCGCCGCTTACGGTAAAGCTCCTTACCGACAAGTAGTAACTCATGGTTTTATTTTAGACGGTAAAGGAGTTAAAATGAGTAAATCATTGAATAATGTGGTTGATCCTTTAACTATTATTAAACAAAAAGGAGCCGACGTTTTAAGGTTATGGGTTTCTAGTATTAGTTATAACGCTGATGTTAGGTTGGATAACGCTATTGTTCAACAAATTGAAGAAAAGTATCGTAAAATCAGAAATACTTTACGTTTTATGTTAGGTAATTTACATGATTTTAATCCTCAAACCAATTATATCGGTTTTGAAAAAAGATCAACTATTCATCAAGCAATAGTGTTAGAATTTAAAGAAATTTTCTTACAAGCAATTGAATATTACGAAACATACGATTTTGAAAAAATTATGAGTTTATTATATCCTTTCATTTCTGTCCGTATTAGTGCTTTTTATTTAGATTTCACTAAAGATGTTTTATACATTGAAAAAAATAATAATTTAGAAAGACGCGTTATTCAATCCACTATTTATGATCTTTTAATAGATTTATTAAAACTATTAACACCGATTATTCCTCATACAACGTCAGAAGCTTATAAAGCTTTACCTTTTCAAAATAAAAAAGACATTTATTTAGAACAAATGACAACTAAAACAGAATTAAAGGTTTTTCTTCAAAAATATTATTATGATGCTTTAAAAGAAGCTTATAAAAAATTCTTTAATTTAAGAGAAGTGGTTATGAAACATTTAGAAGAAGCGCGTCAAAATAAATTTATTAATAAATCTTTACAAGCTAAATTAGTACTTCATTTGTCAAAAACAGATGTTGATTCTTTGGTTGTTTTAAATGTTAAAGACCAATTAAAGCAATTATTCATTGTTTCTCAAGTGGAACTTCATGAAGCGCAAGAAGTAAAAGTTACTGTTCAACAGGCGGTAGGTTCTACTTGTCCTAGATGTTGGAATGTTGTAAAAAACAAAAAAGAAGATGATTTGTGTCAGCGTTGTGCCCAAGCGGTTGATAAATAATAATAACCTATTTGGATAAAAATAGTAAGATAATAATTATTTTAATAAAAAATATACATATCTTCTTTTTGAACTTTCAAAACGCTTTAATTCAATAAAAAAGAGACCACTTTAAAAGTGGTCTCTTTTTTATTGTCGTACCATAATAAAGATAAAAAAACCTTTTCTAACTCAATTATTTATGCGGGAATATATTTGATGCAAAAAATCAACAGATCTTAGTTTTAGGTAGTTTTTCTCTTTAAACCTGGCAATGGTATTTTTTTCTTGCCAAAAAATACTCAAAAAGATTGAAAAAAAACGTAAAATGAAATCATATAGACGAGAAGCGAAAAAATGAAAAAAGCAGCAAATGTAACCATATGATGAAACGCATCAAACAATTTATGGAAAATAAATCGCAAAAATATTTAATTATTATGATAATTTTAATATTATTAGGAGGCGTTATTTTTAAGCTTCATTATTTAATAACCTGCCTAGACAACCAAACAAATTATACATCAAAAGAACCTATTTATCCATTATTTTCTCCTGATAATACCATGGAGCAAACCAAAGACGACAAAGAAAGGCGAACCCATTATTATCGAATATAACTCAGACAAACAATAGATCTCACTAAAAAACCCTTAAAAAAAACTATCTCCATTAGATAGTTAATTTTCTCATATTATAACAAAAATTAACTTTGTTTTTGTTGAGAATTTCTAATTAAAGTATTTCTTTTTTTATTTTTAGTTAATAAACCGCGTTTGGAATGAAAATCACCTGGATGTTGTTTAAAATGTTTGTTTAATTTTTCAATTTCACGATTTAATAAAGTGATTTGAACTTTATTAGAGCCTGTATCGCCTTCTTTCTTGCTATTATTTTTAATAATTTCTTTTTTTTCTTCTTTACTTAATAACATTATTATTACCTCTTTATTAATTTTTGATTTTTTTTATAATTTTAAAAATTGTTCAACATCTAAAATAAAAACAGTTGCTCCTCCAATAGAAATTTCAGAAGGTAAAGAATAAAAAGCCCCCATTTCATTTAAAACGTTGCCTGGAATCATTTGAGTTCTTTTTCTAGAATGTTCTTTGATAATTTGTAACACTTCATCTACTCTTTCAGAATCAATACCTATCACAAAAGTAGCATTTGCTTCTCTTAAAAAACCGCCTTTAGTAGACAACCTTGTGTTAAAAATATTCTCTTTATTTAAATTATTTTGAACTTTATTCGCATCTTCACTAGATACAATTGCTAAAATTAATTTCATACTATCCTATCTTTCATATTTATATTATATAACATTTAT
>NZ_AKIN01000067.1:0-3545 GCF_000309405.1 Vaccinium witches'-broom phytoplasma str. VAC | reverse complement strand
CAGCTGAAAAAAAAGTTACAGTTAAAGCTAATGAAGGCAGCCAAGTTTACACAGGTACAGCTACTGTAACATATACAGTTAAAGCGGAAAGTGAAGTACACACATCTGGACCAAGAAAAACAGGAGATGATAATAAAGAAAATGAAGGCGGAACGTCAAGAGAACAAGCTCAAGAAAACGCTCAAGTAGACATCAACACAGTAGTTGCAGGTGAATTAGGTGAACAAGCTGCTGAATTAACAAATGACACAGCTAAAGCAGCAGTTAAAAATAAATTTTCAAGTATTCAAATTAATGAAGTAACAGTAACAGTAGACACAGCTGAAAAAAAAGTTACAGTTAAAGCTAATGAAGGCAGCCAAGTTTACACAGGTACAGCTACTGTAACATATACAGTTAAAGCGGAAAGTGAAGTAAACAAACTTTGGTACAAAAGCGTTACACTTTGGGTTTCAGTTGGTGTAGTTTCTACAATTGCATTAGTTGGAGCAGTTTACTGCCTTAACAAAAACAAAAAAATCTAAAAAATAATTTATTAATTAAACAATTTATTTTTGACCAAAAAACATCCTTTATAAGGGTGTTTTTTTTATTCACTATTTTTTTAAAAAATAGTGAATAAAAAAACATTTTCAAAAGAAGAGTGATAACAACTATAATCCAGCTTTATTTTTCTTTGCTCCATTAAATTTTGCGAAAAAAGAATACTTCTTGTTTTAGGATCTATCATAAAGTTTTTTTCACAAGGCAATTCAAAAATCCATTTGGTTTCTTCGCTATCTCGAGATTTTAATTTTGTTTCTTTTTCTTGATCCATGAATATTAATTTATTTTGTTGATCTAATGTCCAACTAAAGATAGTATCCTTTCCTTCTAAATCGAATGGATCAGACATAATAGTTTTAATAGAGGAAATAGCGTTATTTTTTATATTTCTTTCGATAATAATTGTACCAAAATTTTTATTACAGAAAAATTCTCTTTTTAATTCTGAGCCCGTTTCTTCGTCTAAGGTAATAGTTTCCACAGGGTTAATGAATTTTGTTAATTTATTGTTGTTCTGATTTATTTCGCATTCAATCTCTTCTTCTATTTCTTCTTCTTTTAAGAGAGGATTTGTTTTTTTAGCGGGGAAAAATGTAGATGATATTATGACTTTACTCTTTAAGTTGTTTTCTGTTATTTCTTTCACATAATCAGGATCATTTTCATAAATGACTTCGTTTTTTTCATTGACATGAACTACAAAAGGTTCTTTCCCTTCTTTTTGAAAAGAAATCTTTTGTATTTTATTTTTCTTTAAATCGTATTCAATAAAATTATTTTTATCAAAAAAGATGGTTTTAGTTAAAGCTTGACCGCTTCTAATATCGTAATTAATTACGTTTTTCTTTTTCTTTTCGTAAATAGTTAATTCTTGTAGAGTTTTAGTTTTAACGTCAATTATAAAACTAATAATACCGTTTTTTTCAAAAAAAGACTCACTAGCAAGAACACTTTCTGAAGTAAAACTTTGAGTAGTTTTATTAGGATCTAATAAAAAAGGCTTTTTATCCTCGTAAGGCAGGATTAACCTGTTATTTTGATCGAATTGAAAAATTTTTCCTTCAAATAATTGAATTCTGATAACTCTATAAGTTGTTGGTTCTATTTCGATAAAGACATTATCTTTTTGAGGGAAAGTTATTTTTAAAGTATCTACTTTGTTTTTTATTAATGGTTTTGTTTTGGTAGTATCGTTAACAGCACTTTTATTATATTGTTGATAACAAAATAAAATTACTAAAAAGAAAAGAACAACCAAAAACATTAATAATAATAATTTATATTTCAAGGAAGATTGGGAATCATCATCCTTCATATATTTTTATTACCTTTCTATTATTATCATTTGGTTTTTAAAATAAGGTAGGGAAAAAATATAATTGAAAAAAGCAAAGAATTAGTTTATCAAAAAAAATTTTTTTTGATAAAAATTAACAAACAAAACAAAAAAATATGAATAATAATTTATATTTAAAGGCAGACTGAAAAATCTCCTTTTTTTATCTTTACCTTTCTATTATTATATAATTTTGATTTTATAATGAATAAAATATTTACAAATCTACTTTTATTATAGCAGGTAAAAGCATTTCTCAACAGTGAAAATCATATAAAAAGTATAAAAACTGCTTTCTTTATCAAAAATACCTAAAAAAGGTCTTTTTAATAAAGAAAGATTCTGATAAAAGACATCTTTAGAATGTAAATAGAAATCCAAAGAAAAATCTCCCTTTTTAAAAAATTTTTTTGGTTTTTATAATTAATTTCATTCATGAAAAAGAGTTTTTTTTATTAAAATAAAAGATGGCCTAGGCCAAAAAAAATCCATTAGAAAAAGTAAATCATTAATGAAAATGTCGATTCCTAAAAAAATATTTTCTTTCTTATTTCGTAAAAGTGTTTTTCTTTCGTGCGCCTGTTTAGGGTTATATTGCCTTATTAGAACAAATATTAATATCTTTTCTCCTCCAGTTTCCCCCTCTGCCTTAACTGTTGAAAAGAAAGGACAAGTTTTTTCTTGTAAGAAAAAACCTTCTAAAAAATCTAATCTTCTTAAACCTCTTTGTCAAACAGTTTATCAAGCTAAATTAGAACAAGAAGTAGAAAATGATGTTTATCAACCCAATATTATGTTAAATAAACCTGTTATGAAGACAGATAAATATAACATTATGTTAGCGTTTTATAAATATAACGATCAAGGTCTTTTAATGAGAAAAAAATATAAATCCGGTTTAAACAATTATTTTTATGAATATAACGATCAAGGTCAATTGATTAAAAGATATAGAGATAAATATGGCGATAATAAAGAATTAGATTTTTTTACTTATCATTATAACGATAAAAACCAATTAGTGCGTCTTTTAGATCACAATAAAGTAGTTAAAAAAGAGTTTGAATATAACCAAAAAGGGCAATTAGTTGAAAAAACAGACTTTTATTTCTGGCAAACAGATCAAGCTTATACTATCACTTACAGTTACCAATATAACCAAAAAGGGCAAAAAATTAAAAAATTTTACCAAGGAATGGCGACTTATAATAAAAAAGGTATTTGTACCAAACCAAAGAAAAATTTTAATTTATTAGAAAATACATACGAATACAACCAAAAAGGGCAAAGAATAAGAAAACGCGAACGTAATAATGCCGTTTGTAGGATGTATAAATATCGCGAATAAAATATTTTTTTATAAAAAGAAAAAGAATAATTAAAAGGGTGAGCCCCAGCAAAATGGTACCAAAAGGAAACAACTAATTGAACCAAACTGTTTATTTTTAATTAATAAACAGTTTGGTTCAATTAGTTGTTTCCTTTTGGATCCACTTTTGTGGGGCACCTCACCCGTTGTGTGAATTATCTTTAAAAAGAGAGCCTCTTTTAGAGACTCTCTTTTTTGTAAAAAAACATTGACAAATCAATCTTTTTATTTTACAATTTATAATTATTAAGAAACTTAAAAAATTTCTAATTTAATATATATATCGCAAAGATC
>NZ_AKIN01000068.1:0-2974 GCF_000309405.1 Vaccinium witches'-broom phytoplasma str. VAC | reverse complement strand
ATTTTAACATAATTATAAAAAATATTAAGAGTTTATTATTTTATTTTTCAAATTAAAGCGAGAAATTTTTCTTTATAAAACAAAAAAATCAAAAAAAGAGGTCGCTATTTGTTGAAATTGTGCAATTCCTATTTGTTCTGCTCTTATATCTAAAGAAAGTTGATTTTTGTCAAAAAAAGTCATTAATTCTTTTTTAGAAATTTTAAAATAAGAATGTAGATTATTTAATAATTTTTTTCTTTTTTGTTGGAAAGAAGCTTTAACAAAGGTAAAAAACTTCTTTTCTATAAAAGTTTTTTTTGTTGATTCTAAAGGAATTCTTTCAAACTTTAAAACTGTACTATCTACTTTTGGCTTAGGAAAAAACATAGTATTTTTCACATCTTTAATTTGACTAATTACCATTAAAGACTGAAAAATAACACTTATATAATTATAAGTAGTATTGTGTGGTTTAGATAAAAGACGCAAAGCTACTTCTTTTTGTACCATAATAGTGAAAGTTTTTATTTGCGGCAAAAATAAAATTTTAAATAATATAGGAGAGGTAATATTATAAGGCAAATTACCTATTAAAGCAATATCCTCTTCTTGAAAATAAGTTTGAAAATCTTGTTCTAAATTTCTTTTTAAAAAATCATCGTAAATAATATTAATATCGAAATGAGAATCAAATTGTAAAAAAGGTTTTAAAGAAGCGTCTATTTCGTAAGCCACAACTTTTTTTGCCTTGGTAATGATTAATTTAGTTAAAGCGCCTTTTCCGGGTCCTATTTCCACAACATTTTGATTATCTAAGTCAGCTTTTTCCACTATATAAGTCAATAAATTAACGTCATTTAAAAAATTTTGACCATATTGTTTTTTAATTATGTGTCTTGGTTTCATTATTTTTTATATGAACACTCTCTATAATAAAAAAACTTACGATTTTCTTTTTGCATAACACCATCCATTAGACTACTAATAATGGTTGATTCTCGACTTAATGGCTGAATTCGATTATTCGATGAAGTATGGGACGAAATAAAAATTTGTTCCCCAATATTGTCGTCATCTTCTCTATAAGCATCTTGTGTAATAGAATTATCTTCAAAAGTGTAATATTCGCCATTAACGCCATAATGTTTTTTAATTTTATTTATAATTTCTTTATTATTATCGTTATTTTCTTTATATTTCCATATGCTACGGTTTAAAAAATCTTGACATAAATTCGCTAAAATAACGTCTTTATCATCTTGTAAGCGAACAATTAAAGAATTAACGTAAAAATCGTCTATTTTTAAATATATTTCTAAACTTTTATTTAAATCGTGTTTTTGATCTAAAAAATCTTTCAAAAGAACGACAACATAACTATCAAAAAAATAATTTTCAGAAATTAATTTTTTTATTCTAATGAAAATTTTTTCTAAAATAATTGAATAACCTTTTATTTTTGGATGATAATAAACTTGTCTATACATATGATAACGATTGATTAAATAGTTTTCAATCGCGGAAATACCGTTTTTTCTAAAAACTATTTGATATTTTTGTTCACGTTTTTCTATATCAATAATTCTAATCAAACGATCAGTATCGATATGTCCATAATAAACGCCTGTAAAAAACGAATCTCTTTTTAAATAATCTAAGCGATCAAAATCTAATTGACTTGTTAAAAGTTGTTGAATCAATTGGAATTCGTTATCTTTTTCTTTTTTAATAACCGAAGCTACATCTTTTTTAAAATCTTGATCTATGGAATCTAAAATAGCTCTTATTTCTTCATTATTAACGATAATTTCAGCGGTTTTTTCTTCATGATTAGTTTTAAAAATGCGTTCAAACATATGAGAATAAGCACCATGACCGATATCGTGAAGTAAAGAAGCGGTCAATAAAATTAATTTGTTTCTTAAAGAAAAAATTTCTTCGGATAGTTTAAATTTGTGAGTTTCTAAAAACCTTCTTGACAACTCATAAACCCCTAAACTATGAGAAAAACGTGAATGTTCCGCGCCATGAAAAACTACATTAACAAAACTTAATTGTTTAATGCGTCTTAATCGTTGAAAAACTTTTGTATTAATCAGCCTTTCTAAAAAAAGATAATCTAAATAAATATAACCATAAATTGGATCTCTAAAAACTTCTGTTCTATGAAATTTTTTCGGCTCTTTAAAATTATTTTTTTTACACATTATACATATGACTCTTTCTTTTTTATCCAAAAAATGTTATTTTTTAGAAATATGGAATAAAAAATATTTTGATCATAATTATATATTTTTGATGATTGTTTCGTTTTGACCAAATAACCTTATTTAAAAAAGTTATAAATCCAATTATTTCTTAATTAAAGTGACTGAATCTCCGCTTTTTAATAAAAACGCGCTAGCATCGTCAGTATCTAAATGACATTCTAATCTGTAATCTTTATGTACACGACACAAAACATCTTCTAAAATGCCTGGTTTAATGCCATCAATTTTAACATTTACCATTTCTTTATCTACGATGCCATACTCTTTAGCTTCTTCTTCAGAAAAATGAATATGTCTGTCTGCTAAAATAACCCCTTCAGCGATATCTACTTGTCCTTTTGGACCAATTAAAGTGGCTTTATCAGAATTTTTAATATCTCCGGAACTTCTTACAGGGGCTTTAAATTTATATCTTAAATTATCGCTTTGACTAATTTCCACTTGATCAACATTTCTAACTGGACCAACAATACGTACGCCTGTAATTAATTTGCCTTCAGGACTCATAACATCGATCTTTTCTTCAGCAGCGTATTGACCCACTTGTTTTAAATTTTTAAAAACATTTAATTGATAATTTTCGCTACCAAACAAAATATCTAATGTTTTTTGTTTTAAATGAACGTGTCTTCCAGACACACCTACAGGTATTTTTGTGGACATGATGTTTTTTCTCCTTAAATTTAATCAAAAATATTTTTACTTATACATTTTTATTATAT
>NZ_AKIN01000069.1:0-2799 GCF_000309405.1 Vaccinium witches'-broom phytoplasma str. VAC | reverse complement strand
ATTTTTTTAAAAAATAAAATAAAAATGGTGTAAAATGAAAATTATTTTCGATGGACAAAAACAAGGGAATGTTTTCGATTTTGTTGAAAAATTAGGCTTTCCTAAGGAACATGTTAAAAAATTTAATAACAAAGAAGAATTTTTTTTAGTCACTAAAACAGTTAAATTTGGAGAAATTTCTAATGAAATAGAAAAATTTTTAGAAAAAAATTCTCATTTAGCGATTGGAGTGGCCGTTTCTGGAAATAAAAACTATGGTTCTAATTTTGGAAAAGCAGGAGAATTAATTTCTAAAAAATTTAATATACCTTTAATATTAAAATTCGAAGGAAAAGGGTTTTCTGAAGATATAGATTTTTTACAAAAATGGTTAAAAAACTATAAAAAAGAAAATAAAAAAATGGATAAAAATATGTATCAAAATAAAAATGATATAAAAGAAATAAAAAAAGAATCTTTCAATTCTGATAAAAGTAAAATTCCTCAATGGAAAATTTTAAATAACGAAATCATTGATGAAGAAGGGAATATCAAAGATTTAAACAAAGATAAAGAAGCGGTAAAATATTATTTCTTAGAAGAAGTGAATCCTAAATTAAAAAGATTTTCTTCTTTAAAAGAAAAATTAACTTTTTTAACTGAAAATAATTATTATGAAAAAACTTTTTTAGATTTATATAATTACGAACAAATTAAAACTGTTTATCAAATAGCTTATGCTAAAAAATTCCGTTTTCCTTCTTTAATGGGATCTTTTAAATTTTATAATGATTATTCTTTAAAAACTCGCGATAAAAAACATTATTTAGAAACTTATGAAGACCGTTTAGCGATTAATGCTTTATACCATGCTTCAGGAGATTTTGAGTTAGCGAAAACTTTAATCAAAAATTTAATTCATCAAAACTTTACACCTGCGACACCGACTTTATTAAATACTGGTCTTAAAAAAAGAGGCGAATTTGTGTCTTGTTTTTTATTAGAAGCAGGTGATTCTTTAAATGATATTGCTCGTATTATGGAATTTTCTATGCAACTTTCTAAAATAGGCGGCGGAGTTTCTATTAATTTAACTAATTTAAGAGCAAAAGGCGAAACTATTAAAGGAGTTAATAACGCTTGCAAAGGGATTATTGGTGTTGCTAAACTTCTTGATCATGGTTTCCGTTATGCAGACCAAATGGGTCAAAGATTAGGGGCTGGAGCAGCTTATTTAAATATTTTCCATGCTGATATTGAAGATTTTTTAAATTCTAAAAAATTAAACGCTGATGAAGATGTACGTTTGAAAACTTTATCTTTAGGAGTGGTTATTCCTGATAAAATGATTGAATTAGCGAGAAATAACGAAATAATGGCTCTTTTCTACCCTCATAGTGTTTATTTAGAATATGGACTTAATTTCGCTGATATCAGCATTGAGATAGACAAATGGTACGATATTTTAGTTAAAAACCCTAATGTGAAAAAAAGATATGTTAATCCTCGTAATTTATTAGAATTAATCGCTCAACTTCAAGGTGAATCTGGTTATCCTTACATTATGTTCGCTGATAACGTAAACAATAAAAATACTTCTGCAGATAAAATTAAATTTTCTAATTTATGTACTGAAATTCTTCAACCTTCCATCACTTCTCATTACGCTCCTTATGATGAAAGAAAAGATGATCAAGTAGGGATGGATATTTCTTGTAATTTATCTTCCGGTCATATGGGAAATATGATTAAAAATAATGCTATTAAAGAAACCGTTTTTTCCGCTATGGAAATTATGAACTCCGTTTCTTTAAAAACTAATATCGGTTATGTTCCTGGGGTAGCAAAAGCGAACCGTCTTAACCGTAGTGTTGGTTTTGGTATCATGGGTCATCACGGTTATATCGCTGAACAATTGATTTCTTATGGTAGTGAAGAAGATTTAGAATTAATCGATGTTTTCTTTAACGTTGTTAATTACTATTCTTTATTACATTCTAATATGAAAGCTAAACAAACCGGAAAGAAGTTTTATCAATTTGAAAAATCAACTTATGCAGACGGAAAATATTTTGCTGATAAAAAAGCTATTTATCCTACTTTAAATAAGGTTAAAAAAATATTTGAGGGAATCTATTTGCCAACTGATAAAGACTGGTTAGAACTAAAAGAAAACGTGATTAAACATGGTTTATATAACTCACATAGATTGGCTGTAGCTCCTAATGGATCTATTGGTTATATTATGTCTGCTACCCCATCTTTAACTCCTATTAAACAATTAGTGGAAGAAAGAACTTATGGCAATTCTAAAACTTATTTTCCTGCTCCTTCTTTGGCGGAAGTGTCCTTTATGTATAAAACAGCCTATAAAATGGATAATTATAAAATAATTAATGTTATTGCTATGGCTCAAAAACATATCGATCAAGGGATTTCTTTTGAATTATGTATTACTTCCGAGATAAATACTAGAGAATTACAAAAATATTATTTATACGCTCATCATAAAGGTATCAAAACCCTTTATTATACTAGAACTCAAAAATTAAAAGTTAAAGAATGCGAATCTTGCGGAGTTTAAGTTTGAAAAAAGTTTATTCAATAAATAAAAAAATTTTTAATTTTTAAAAAATTATTTCGAAAGGCGAGTTTAAATGGAAGAAAAAGAACTACCAGAACAACAAATTTGGGATCAAATTTTAAAAGATTTGTCTCTTATTTATAGTAACGAAGTTTTTGAAGAAACTTTTTCTAATATTAAAACTCCATATAAAATAGAAGATAGAATTATTTTTATTTTAGTTGAAAATGATTTTA
>NZ_AKIN01000070.1:0-2201 GCF_000309405.1 Vaccinium witches'-broom phytoplasma str. VAC | reverse complement strand
TAAATTATTGTAAAAAACAAAATATCGATACAACAAAATTAATTGAATATGGTTTTATTAAAGAAAAAACCAATCAACAAGGTAAAAAATATTATCACGATACTTTTCATGGTTCTATCATTATCCCTATAGAAAACGGATATAATAACACATTCCATTTTTATCAAAATCATTTTCGGGAAGTATCTTACTTTCAACCAAAATACCAAGCTTTAACTAATTTTAGTCAAACACCGACCTTTCATTTTAGTTATCGTTTTTTTGAAGCGTTACCTTTTATCAAACAAACAAAAACCATGATCATTCATGAAGGTTTTTTTGATGTCATTAGTTGTTGGCAAAACGGGATTAAAAACGTTGTCGGTCTCATTTGTGTCACTCAACTACTTTCTAAATCGCAAATAGAAATTCTAAAAAAAGAAAATATCAAAGTAATTATTGCCTTAGATAATGATGAAACAGGTCAAAAACGAAGTGAAGCCTTAGGAGAACAACTTAAAGAAGAAAATATTATTTACGAAATTAGACGTATTTTACCACCTTATGATAAAACTTGTAAAGATGTTGATGATTTATTACGCCAATTCGGAAAAAAAGCATATCAAAAATGTTTTTTAGACCCATACATTACTTATGAAGAGGCCAAAAATAAAATAATAGTCGATTTAGCCATTTATTTTTTTGGAAAAGACAAAGTAGAAATAATTGATTAAAATTATTGCTTTTTAACTAATATATTAAACCTTACATGTAATAATAACATTAACATACCCCCAAACACGCGCATATACCCCCTAATTTTGCGATTTTATTTTTCGCAAATTCGGGGATTTTTATTTTTATAACAAAAATATGTACAATTTAACAAAAAATATTTCATTTATAATTATTTTAAATTTTGAATTTTTAAGAAAGTTGGAAACAAATGAATCAAATAATAAAAGAACATTTTTGTTTTGAAAATTTTAAAATATTAAAAAACAAATATGGAATTGATTTTTTAATTAATAAATTGAATGTTCATTCAGGAACGATTAAACGTTGGATTGAAAAAAAGAAAATTCCTTTTCAATATAATTTTTATTTACAAAAAATAAATGATTGTTTAAATAATGAACAATCTAAAAAGCAAATAGATATTTTTAATAATCCGTTACAAAAAAGAAAATTTGACGAATTTTATACAACTGAAAAAACAGTTGATTGGTGTTTTGAAACCCTAACAAAAGAATTGAAAAAATTAGATATTAATTTTAATGAATATTGTTTTATAGAACCGTCTGCTGGAACAGGAAATTTTTATCGTAAAATGCCCCCAAATAACAGAATTGGAGTTGAAATTAATCCAAATCTTAATAAAGATTATTTTATTTCTGATTATTTAGATTTTGAACCCAAAAACAAAAAAAATATAGTTTTTGGCAATCCTCCTTTCGGTTTAAGAGGAAATTTAGCATTAAGATTTATTAATCATTCTTATAATTTTGCTGATGTGGTAGCTTTTATTTTACCTCCTTGCTTTAATTCTGACGGAAAAGGAAGCCCTAATTCAAGAGTAAAAGGTTATAAATTAGCTTATTCACAAAATTTACCATTAAATTCTTTTGAATATCCTGATGGTAAAAAAGTTAAAGTATCTACTTGTTTTCAAATTTGGACTAAAATAAACACTCATTTAATAGTTAAAACAAAAATAAAAACTGCTAATAATTTTATTAAAATATATTCTTTATCTGATGGAGGAACGCCAGGGAGCACACGAAATAAAAAAATGTTAGAAAAATGTCATTTATATTTACCTAGCACTTGTTTTAGAGGAATGAAAATATATAAATCTTTTTTAGAATTACCAAACAAAAGAGGTTATGGTATTAAAATTTTAAAAAAACATCATGAAATAAAAAAAATATTTATGAATGTCGATTGGGGAAAAATAGCTTTTTTATCAACAAACAGTGCTTTAAATTTGCGTATGAGTTTAATTGTTAAAGTTTTGACAGATGCTAATTATTATGATAAATAAATTTAAATTATAAAAAATATCGAAAGAAAAATAATAATGAATAAAAATATCAAGGCTCTCGTTACGAGAGTCTTTTTTTATTATTCAAAATGAAAATAAAAGGAGAAAAAAATGAAAAAAGAAACTAGTCAAGAAATTAGAATCGGGGGTTGGAACACAAAAACCACCCCTAACGATT
>NZ_AKIN01000071.1:0-599 GCF_000309405.1 Vaccinium witches'-broom phytoplasma str. VAC | reverse complement strand
ATTATTTTTATTTTTTATATTATTCACGTAAAATTAGATTAAATGAGAAGCATCGTAATTTCGCCATTATGTTATATATGATTTCCTTTTTCTTAGGCATATTAAGTATTTGTAACAAATACAAGTTGCCCATATGGATGTATAGTTTGTATTTAGAATTAGGTATTTTTCATTTAATTTCTGGTTCTTTAATTTGTTTGTTAGCTTTACAAGATATTATATTGATACTTTTATTGAAGAACAAATACCTCAAAAATATGAATGGCTTTTGATTTATCTTTTATTTATATCTTTTTTTCCAAATACTTGTTAGTCTTTGGTATTTAGTTGAAATGTTTATAAGAAATAAAAAAACTATAGAATTTTTAATAGATAGAATTGAAAATTTTGAAAAATGGAAAAATGATTGTGAAAAAAAATCTTTTGAAAAACTTTATTTGAAAGAATATGAATATTATTGTGATTTAGAGAATTTTTATAAAACTTATAAAGAAAGATGTTGGTACCATAATTTAGTATGTGGAGTTAATTTGATTTGCATCGTTATTTTCCTTTTCTAAAGACTGAGATGAGATTTATTTAAAGAAATAATAAATAAA
>NZ_AKIN01000072.1:0-1088 GCF_000309405.1 Vaccinium witches'-broom phytoplasma str. VAC | reverse complement strand
TAGTTCTTCTTGTTTATCTTTTATTTCTTTTTCTTTGTTGGCTAATTCAGTTTCTTTTTGTTTTAGTTGTTCTTTTAATGCTGGGATTTGGTTTGTTATTGAATCTCTTTGGGTGATTAAATTATTACATTCTTGTTGTTTTTCATCTATATCTGTTTTATCTTCTTTTCTATATTCTAATGTTTGTTTGTGTGAAGCTCTTGCTTCTTCAATTACGGTTTTTTCTTCTTTAGAAATATCACTTAGTAATAAAACTTCATCTTCATTTTCAGATAAAATATAAGATTTAATTTTATTATATTTTTCTTGTGTTATTTTAATTTTAGGTTTTGGAGTATCTATTTCTCGTTTAGTTCTTAGTGGATGATTTGGTTTTTGTTCGTTATTTAATTTTTCATGATAATTTGATATTTGTTTTTTTTCTTGTTTGGTTTCACTAATACCTTTAAACAAACCTATAATAATAACGATACTAAAAAATAAAATAATTAAAATAGTTATCCAATGTTTTTTAAAAAAGTTCATTTTTTGATAACCTTTCCGATAATAGTAGTAATTGATATTATCTTTTAAAGAAATTAATTACTACTATTATACATTTTTATTTGATTAATGTTGCAAAAAAAAGTTTGATATATTAATTAATTAGTAATAGGTTGTAAGAATTTATTATATCTTTTTTGTTTTATTCTTTCTTGGGCTCTTGCGTAGTTTGGTGATTTATTTTTTAATTCTTCTTTTCTTGCGTCTATTTCTACATTTTTGACTTCTAATTTTTCTTCTAATTCGTTTTTTGTTTTGTGTTTGTTTGTGACATCAGAAAATAAATTTTTATTATAAATTAAATTTTCGATAATATCATTATATTCTTTTATAACTGATTCATCTTGTTTTTTAAATTCAGTTAATTGTTTTTTATCTACTTGCATTTTGTTTTTTAAATTATTATCTTCCATGCAAATTTTATATTCTTCTAGTTTTTTTTCGGAGTCTTTGAAATCGGCTTTGGCTTCATCTAAATCTTTTTCTATTCTTTTAGTAATAATTTCATATGTTTCTTTGCTCATCATTTTAGGTGTTCCATCTTC
>NZ_AKIN01000073.1:0-1565 GCF_000309405.1 Vaccinium witches'-broom phytoplasma str. VAC | reverse complement strand
TGTTAGTCTTTTTGTTTTGAAATATATTTATACATAGGATGTAGTTTTTTAACCCGATAACCTTGTTTGGTTTTAGTTAAGAAGAATTGAATATATTTTAAATCTTCTTGTCGATAATAGATGATATTTAAACCTTTCTTATAGTTTGTTTTAATCGGTTTATTGTATTTATCTAGTTTATTGGGGTCTATTTGATATAATTGTAAGTTTTCTAGTTTATGAAGATTGATTTTGCCAATTAATTCTTTGATGATATTTTTAGATTCATTTTGATAATTGATTTGGAAGATATTATGATGGGTTTTAAGGGGATTATTTTGGCTTTTAAAGGGGGGTAAATCTGAAAGTAATAGTTTGGTGCTATTACTAGAAGAGAAATTATCATTAATTAAGGTTATTTTTGTTTGTTTAATTTCATCCAAGATTTGAGGGTCTACAAAAAGAGTTTGGTTTTTGGGGCGATAATTGGCTTCTTGGTAAGTATTTTTCTTTTTAGAGTGGGTTATAATAGTCAGATTGATTAAATCTTGTTTTAAAGTTTGTAAAAAGAGTTTAATTTGGTCTAAATCAGTAGGGGTGGTTTTGGTATTCCATCCGCCGATTCTAATTCCTTGATTAAGGTCGTTTTTCATTTTTATTTTCTCCTTTGGATTTGTTTTTGTCATTTTGTTAAAATATTTATCAATTTTTGGCCTAGTAATTGAATGTGCGTGATTCATATTATTAATTTTATTTTTAAAGGTCATATAGGGCAAAATAATACTTTTGTTGTTGTTTAATTGTTATTTTATAATAAATCATTATGTCATGACTTCAACTTTATCTTCGCCAAAAAAATGAATAGCTAAATCCACTATTTGTTTCTTTTCGGCCTCTTCGTATGAAAGATAAGGGTCTAAAAAACATTTTTGATAAGCTTCTTTTCCGTATTGACGGATTAAATCATCGACATCTTTACAAGTTTTATCATAAGGGGGTAGAATTCTTCTAATTTCATAAGGTATTTGTTGTTCTTTTAGTTGTTCACCTAAGGCTGCGTTTCTTTTTCTTCCAGTTTCGTCATTATCGAGGGCGATAATGACTTTAATCTTTTCTTTTTTTAAGATATCCATTTGAGCTTGGGAAAGCAATTGGGCGACACAAATTAACCACACCACGTTTTTGATACCGTGTTGCCAACAACTAATGACATCAAAAAAACCTTCATGAATGATATGAGGCGCCCCACAAAAGTGGTGCCAAAAGAAAAACAACTAATTGAACCAAATTGTTTATTAATTAAAAATAAACAGTTTGGTTTTTTTATTTAGCCCAACTTAAAAAAGGAGTTTTAAAAATGAACGAACAAGAAATTTTATATTTGCTTAAAAAAAAGAAAAAAGAAAAGAAAAAGAACGAACAAGCCATTTTATCCGCTTTAAATGTGCATGAACAAACACACAACATAAAAGAAAAACAAGCTAAATTCTATACAGATATTGATTCGAATGGTTGTGTTGACATTCTTTACGTTGAAAAGCCTAAAAAAAAGCAATTTAAATTAAAGGTTAATGTGAAGAAATATT
>NZ_AKIN01000074.1:0-1014 GCF_000309405.1 Vaccinium witches'-broom phytoplasma str. VAC | reverse complement strand
AATAATCTAGTAATGGCGATGAATAATGGACATGTTTCTCAAAATAACGATAATAATAATGAAATAAGAGAAATTAATAATAGAATTGTGGAATTAGCTTTAGAACAAAAACAATTATCAAACCAAATCAGTTTAAGTCCAATAGGATCTTTTGCAACCTTAGAATTAAATATCAGAAACCGAGCGATATATTTAGAGTTAATTGATCTTTATGATAGATTAAGAATTATCGGGCAACAACGCATCAACCCTAATCAACCAAATAACCCCCTAAATCGATAAACACCCAAGACTCTAAAATAAAATTAAATATATTCATAAATTAGACCCCCTATTCAAGGGTCTTTTTTATTTTAACAACACAACTAACTGGCAAGGCCATAATAAAAAAGGAGACAATTAACAATGTCAAAATTAGTCAAAATTCCCTCTATTTAAAATTATTATTATATTTTTTTTCTTCATCATTCCTTTTCATTTCTCTTCTTCTATTACTGCTCATTCTTTCTTTTATCGACAAACCAAATCAACCATTAAATTATCTGACTACCAAACCCTTCAACAAGAATGGTTAAAAACCCAACCAAAAATGAAAAGATACGACATCAACGTTATAGAGAAAGAAGATATCCCTAATATATTAGAATATTTTAATATCCAAACTTCCACCTATAACCTCAAAGAACCCTCATACAACCCTTATGGAAGTAAATTTTTCTTCAACAAATTAAAAAACCCTCCTCAAGGCTTAATTGGTGTTTATTTCAAACCCCGCATCAATCCTTTTAACGAAAAATATCCTCATGAAGACGATGAATACACTTTAGAAGACCTTTTAAAATACGAAATCGCCATCGAAGAAGCTTTTGTCTTTTGGGATGTCAAAGAAAAACCTCCTCAAGAAAAACAATCTCAAATAAATTTAGTAGTTAGCAACATCTTCACTGATCAAAACAAAGAAGAAGTAATCAATCATTATTTAATGGAAAATAACATCATCAAAGAACCAAAATT
>NZ_AKIN01000075.1:0-964 GCF_000309405.1 Vaccinium witches'-broom phytoplasma str. VAC | reverse complement strand
TTTTTTAATTTATTATTGATCTTTTTTATTTTCAGCTAGACGAGCTAAATCAACCATTGTTCTACTTTTTTCTAATTCTTGTTGAAAAGCTTCTGCTTCAATGAGCATTTTCGCTATAAAGGTTTTATCTAAAACAACTTCTTGATTTCGGAAAAGTTTGTCATTCACGAAAACAAAAAAATACCCTTTTTCTAAACCACTACAATACAATTGACATTGTATTTGAGCCCAATAATATGGAGGTATTGTTTGGGTTTTAAAAAACTCTTGCCAACTAGGACCATCGGGATTTAATGGGCATTTAATTTCTAACAAAGTTTTGTTTTCTTCGTTATAACCATCTAAAGAAGCAGACATTAAACCTCTGGTAAAAACGGCGGGAACATATTTTAATCCATGACAAAAACAATAAAAATTTCTTGCTTTTGGTTCAGTTTTTTTGCCATGTTCCACTGCCTCATTAGTAATGAAATCGCTCCCAAATACTTTTTTAAAAAGTAAATCCTCTTTGGTTTCATAAGGATTTAAACCCATTATTGTTCCTATTTCGGAAGCATTGATAAATTTTTTACGATGTCGAAACCATTCCCAACTATTTTGGTTTAATGTTACTTTAAGAGAGGGGATAGCAAAAATATTTTTTTTCATCTGTTCAAACTCCTTTGCCTATTTTTGGTGTTTTTATAAAAAGATAAATTTTTTTGGGTTTTCTCATTACAAGATAGTCCAAAAAATTATCTAAAGAATTATCAACAATATAATTTTCTAAAACATCTTTTTTAGGCTGTTGTAAAAAAAGCCCTTCCAGAGATTCATTAGAAAGAGATTGATTAGAAGATAAATGAAAATTGATCTTGTTTAAAAATAATTCCATTTTTTCTATATAAAATCGTTCATCATGAACTAATAAACCTTCTTGTTTTAAAAAAGCTATTATTTCTGTTTTTTTATTAATTTTAATTTC
>NZ_AKIN01000076.1:0-1334 GCF_000309405.1 Vaccinium witches'-broom phytoplasma str. VAC | reverse complement strand
GGCGAATCGACCTCGCCAATATTGGTATAGTTTTCTTTATTGTTAAGGTAATCAATAAAACCTTCTACGGCTTGTTTTTCTTCTTTGAAACCGATTAATTGGTTGAAAGAAGGGAATTTTTGGTTGTTAGAAGGAGTAAATAATGATTCTTCTTGATTATTTAATTGTTGTAAATTAGTGTTTGTTTCTTCTTGTGATTCTTTATTTGTATTGGTAATTTGGTTTTGGATTATATCTTTATTTTGTTGTAGTTTGTCTTTCATTTCTTGGAGATTTTTATTTTGGATTTCTAATTTATGTTGTTGGGTTTCGAGGTTTCTTTCGGTTTCTGTTAAAGTTTGATGATGAATCCAAACATAAGTTCCTAAAAATAAGATCATAGATGTTATGATGATTATGATTAAATTAGTTGAATTTTTATTTGATTTCTTTTTGATAGTCATCTTAGTTCCTTTCTAACAAAAAAGACCAATCATTAATTGGTCTTTTGATGTTTTATTATGCTAAATTAGTAATTTTATTTTCAATGGTTTGACTGCCACCACTGAAAGCTTTGCCTTGAGAATCAACTAATTCGTAATCACAAATTAATTCTAATTGAGGGTTATTAGTGTTAATAATTTCTTTTTGTTCGATGCTAATTTGGATGTTAAGTTTTCCTAAGCCTTTTTCGTTAAAGATCATTTGTGGGCGTTTAGTATCATTGTAATCATTATTATCCACTTTTAAACCAACATTTAAATATTTTTCAGGATTGGTAAAAGTTTGAAGCGTGTCATATTTAGTTGATATTTTCAAATATAAAGGAACATTAATATCCATTCCGTTGGAGTTTAGAGTTGCTTCGTGTTCGATCGTAATTAAGTGATTATATTTTTGTTGGTTTAAGTTAGGAATAAGGATTGGTAAAAGGGTTTTATCTTTGTTATTACCGCCTACTCTTTCCACGTTAAATAGAGGAATATCTGTCATTAATTGAATTTTTTCTTTTCTTTGTTTAGAAAAGTAATTAGTTAAAGCATAAATAGAAGCAATGGTAAAAAATAAACTGATCAAAACCACTAAAGTGGTAAAAATTTTATTTTTAGTTTGAATTTTCATAATTATTTTCCTCCTGGGATAATTGATTTAATGATATTGATAAAGTTTTTAATTTCCGTGGTAAACCAAGGAATTTTGTTTTCATAGTAAAGAGCCAATAAAGATAAAAGTGAATTTAAAATGATAATAATATAAGTGATTTTTTGTAAAAAAGGTAATTTTTTGATTGTTAAAATTTTGGTTTCCTTTGTTGTTGTTTTTGGCACATTGTTATTGGTTTTTTTGGTTTTTTG
>NZ_AKIN01000077.1:0-2199 GCF_000309405.1 Vaccinium witches'-broom phytoplasma str. VAC | reverse complement strand
CCAATAATTTGTATAGTTCTCATCAACAGTTTAATTACTTATTGAAGAGTTAAGAATACTTTATTATTTTTTATTTTTCTTTTTTAATTTATAATGGAACTGAATATTAATTTTTCTCCTTCCTTATTTTTCAGTATCTTTTGAATTGAAGATATTGAAAATTAAAGAAAGGAGATAATTAATATTATTTCAAACATACTAAGAAAATTTATTTTTTTGGTATTTGAAGATTTAATTATTTATTTAATAAATAAATCAATTACAAATCCTCATCAAAGCCTTAAAGTTAAAATTTTCAAAAAAACATTAATTTATATTTGTAAAATAATTTTTATTTATTTCAAAAACAAATAAATTAAATGTTTTCTATACAATTATTCGCCAATAATTTGTATAGTTTTCAACAGTTTAATGTCTTATTGAAGGACAAGAATATTATTTTAAATATTTTTCACTTATAATATAAGTGAATTCAAATTATTCTTATGAATCCAGGGAACCTTTTTTAAGTATGTTTGGAAGGTAGAGTTAGAAGATTTAAAATAAAAGCAATAAAACATCATTTTATTATCCTTTCTTTTGATCACAAAGATTTAATATGGTTAGTATTCCATAAAACCCCTTCTTTTACGTAATTATAAAAAGGGAATTTTAATTCAAAGTCATAATTAATGTTTCTTCCCAGTCATTAACCTTTAATTTAAATTGCTTTTTTTTGGGCTTTTTCAGGCAAAGAGCGTCAATAAAACCTTTCGAATCAATACCTATATAGATTTTAGATTGTTTTTTCTTTTTGTTGTATAATTGTTCATGCACATTTAAAGCAGATAAAATGGCTTGTTCTTCTTTTTGATTAATAGGATAAATAGCGACTATTTTATCTTTCGCGATTTCTTTGATGACTATTTTGTCGTTGCTTTTATATCTTTATAACGAAGTTGTTGGCGAACGACTCCCTGGATTGATGAGACTATTTTGAAAAATGATTTCTATTTTATTTCTTTTTCAAATAATTTTTAATTAAGATTTGAACTTCTTGTTTTAGTTTGTTGTATTTTTTTCATTTTTCTTGTTTTGTATCTCAATTTTTTTCTTATTCAATAAATAAAACAAAAAACAAAAAAAACAAAACAAAAAACGACACATTTTGTTACACAAAGGAAGATAAGAGGGAACAAAAAAGGACAAAGGGATAAGAAAAAGAGTGATACAAAAATTTAAAATAAAAGAATAAAAAAATAAATAAACAAAACATTTATAAAATAATGATAAAAAACAACGTTTTTTTGTTTTTTTAATTTCATTTTTTACCTCTTTTCTTTAATCTACATCATAATATAAAGTTCTTTTTTGGTTAGTTTTTTTCTCATATAAGTCAATCTTTTTTAAAGATTTAATATGATTCGTATTCCATAGCATACCTTCTTGAACGTAATTATAAAAAGGAAATTTAAGTTCAAAATCATAATTAAAGATCACAAAAGGTTCTTCAATTTTTTGATTAATAGGATAAATAGCGACTATTTGCTGATTTCTAATATCTTTCATAGCTATTTTATCAATCGCTAAATAAGAAGGTCCGCCAAAATTAGTTCCTTTATCATAAAAAATTTCTAATTCATAATTAGTGGGTTCAAAAAGGATAGCTGGTAAGTTGTCATTAGGTTTGTTCGGTAAAGGCGGATGATTAGCCCATAAATAATACAACGTTTTAGCTCCATGACCCATTTGTTTTAATTGCTCTAAAGTGAAAGTATTATTAGCCCCTTCTCTTTGTCCACCATCAAAATAAGCTAATAAAAAACCTTGTGGCGGCGGTTCTTTAATACGATAATCAAATTCAATCATTTGATCATTGGTCTTATTATTATATAGCGCATAAGTAAAAGTACTTTTAAAAGTTTTATCTTTAAAATGATGACCTAACCAACCTAAAGCATCTTTCATAGTAGCATTTTGTCCTAAATAAACATGATAAACTTTCATATCAGCTATAGTAGTAGTTTCTTCAAGAGGTTTTATTTGTTCATAAAATAAACTGTTAATGATTTCGTTTTGTGGTTTGAAGACATTGTTTAAATAGGTATTATTTTTTAATAATTCTTCTTTTACCACTTTTTTATTATTGTTTTCTAGAAGAGAATATTTCTCTTCTAGAATAATTTGGGAAGAAGTTAATTGTGCATGAAGACCAAAACC
>NZ_AKIN01000078.1:0-1469 GCF_000309405.1 Vaccinium witches'-broom phytoplasma str. VAC | reverse complement strand
GGTTGACTAAATGAAAAACAATCTTTTTATCAATTTTTTTAATTTTTTCAATCATTTTTTGTAATAATTTAATTTTTTGTTTTAATTTGTCTATTTTTATGATTAAAATCCCCATTTACTTTTTTTATCTTTCTTTTATATGTTATCTATTATAACTCTAAAAGATTTTTTATTTAAAGAGATTTTGTTTGAAAATGTCATATCTTGAAAAAAGGGGGTTGTACGCAAATGGGGGTTCTTCTTTTTCTTTTTTTATTTGTCTTTATGATTTTGTTAGCGCTTCAGCGCATTGATGTTTTTTTAATAACAACTATTCAATACTTGGTAAGGCAGTTAATTTTAAAATTAAAATTTATTGATAAATTAAAATAGTTTTAAAAAATTAAGTTTCTAAAAAAGAAATCTTTATTATATCGATTAATAATAATGATAAAAATGATAATGCGATAATATCAAATATCGAGTATCATTATCATTATCGATATAAAATATCAAATATCACTCCTTAAATGAGTTAATCTTTATATAGGTTATTTTAAGGGGCGAACTGTTATAAAACTGTTAGTAAAGTGTTATAAATTTGTTAGTAAAGTGTTATGAAACTGTTTGTAAACTGTTATAAAACTGTTAGTCTTTTTGTTTTGAAATATATTTATACATAGGATGGATTTTTTTTTACCCGATAACCTTGTTTGGTTTTGGTTAAGAAGAATTGAAGATATTTTAAATCTTCTGGGCGATAATAGATGATATTTAGACCTTTCTTATAGTTAGTTTTGATTGGGTTATGATATTTATCTAGTTTATTGGGGTCTAATTGGTATAATTGTAGAGTTTCTAGTTTGTGAGGATTAATTTTGCCGATCAATTCTTTGATGGTGTTTTTAGATTCATTTTTATAATTGATTTGAAAGATATTATGATAAGTTTTAAGAGAGGTTAAATCTGAAAGTAATAGTTTGTTATTGCTAGAAGAAAAATTATCGTTAATTAAGGTTATTTTTGTTTGTTTAATTTCTTCTAAGATTTGAGGATCGACAAAAAGAGTTTGATTTTTTGGGCGATAATTGGCTTCTTGGTAGGTATTTTTCTTTTTAGAATGGGTTATAATGGTCAGATTGATTAAATCTTGTTTTAAAGTTTGTAAAAAGAGTTTAATTTGGTCTAAATCAGTGGGGGTGTTTTTGGCATTCCATCCACCGATTCTAATGCCTTGATCGAAGTTGTTGTTCATATTTTTGTTTTCTCCTTTCTATTGAGATTTATTAGTTTGAAAAAATAGTTCAAAAAAATGATTTTTTTAACAAATCATTTTTGACAAAGTTTTTTGTTTATTGCGTTTTTTAGGTTGTTTTGGATAATTTGAATAAAAAAACGTGCTAATTTTTAAGACCAATAATGCGAGGTTTTTGGAGGTAGTCATTTTAGGTAATGGTATAATGCAACTCAAAAAGTTAAGTGCAATTTTT
>NZ_AKIN01000079.1:0-645 GCF_000309405.1 Vaccinium witches'-broom phytoplasma str. VAC | reverse complement strand
ATTTAATTATTATCATTCATCCGTTTATCAATCCTTTGACACTATAAACTTTTATTTTTTAGGGCTCACATATAAAAAGTTCGTTAAAAGAAACTCCTTTTTATACATTCGCCCCAAAATAAAAGTTTATTTAACGTGTTAAGAATGATAAACGGATGTAGATTGATTAATGAAAGAAATAAAAATTAACTGCATTAATATTATGAATGCCAATAATTATATATTAAATCCAGCATCTTTTAATTCTTTAGCTGTAAATCCAGCATCTTTTAATTCCTTAGATGTAAATCCAGCATCTTTTAATTCTTTAAGTGTATATCCAGCAGCTTTTAATTCCTTAGCTATAAATCCAGCATCTTTTAATTCCGTAGATGTAAATCCATCATCTTTGAATTCTTTAACTGTATACCCGATTGCTCTTAAATCATTAATTTTATACGTATATGGAAGATATTTATATATTTCCCTAGCTGTAACTCCAGCATCTTTTAATTCCTTATCTGTATAACCAACAAATCTTAAATCTTTATATGAAAATACAGCATCTTTTAATTCTCTAGCTGTATATCCAACATTTTTTAATTCTTCTATTTTATATCCAGCATCTCTTAATTCTCTGGCTGTAAAACCCTCATCTTTTAATTC
>NZ_AKIN01000080.1:0-15805 GCF_000309405.1 Vaccinium witches'-broom phytoplasma str. VAC | reverse complement strand
ATTTTTTTTAATTTATATCTTTTGTATAAATTACCTAAAAAAATTTTTTTCTTCCAGAACCGATTCCTTTTATCAAAAAAATTGATGAAATGCTAGAAACTTTAGGGAACGAATCTTTAAAAAAAGAAAAAGAACGACTTTATCAAGAGATTAAAGCGCTTGAAGAAAAAAAAGCTCCTTTAGACGAACAAAACAATAAATATCAAAAAAAACTCTCAATTAAAGAACAAAAAATTAATGATTTACAAAAAAAATCGAAACAAAAAGAACAGAATTAAAACAAATTGAAAAAGATTTGTCAAGAAAAACCACAGAAGCCGATAATTCACAATCTATTTCAATGGATAAATATAAAATAAAATTAAAAGAATTAAAAAAACAATTAAAAGTTCAAGAAACTGCAAATCAATATATTTTAATAATGATTACTATTGCTTTGACTTTTATTTGTTCTATTATTTTGTTAATTTATACTAATAAAATCCGTATACAGGGTTATAATAATCAAAATTAATTATTTTTTAGATAAGGATAATTTCCAAAATACTAAAATTTTTCTCACTAACTCAAATTTAAAGATTTGTGTAAAAACTTTAAATTTTTTATAAATAATAGAAAATTTTTTTAATAAGGAGCAAAATCGTCAATAAAATTAAGGGAATAAAATATATTTTGATTATTTTTTTTATATTTTTTTTTGTTAATATTTTCGCCAATTTGGGCTATTTCTATACGTAATTATCAAAAGGATATTCAAATTGAATTTTCTATTGAAAATCGTCCGGAATTTAATTATCAAGTTATGTATGAAAAATTTTGTGATGATATTTGCGAACAAAATGGTTTTACCAAAGTTCCTAAATATAAGTTAAATTTCGAAGGCAAGAAAACAGAGGATGTTTTTATAAAAATTTGGGACAAAGATACTACAGACATTTGTTAAAGTTAATTCGTGAAAAATAACTTGACAATTATATATAAAATAACTTATAATTTAAGTGAATTATATTTATTTGTTTGCAAAAAAGTTTTTAAATTTTTCCTAATTTTTAATGATTATTAAAACTCTTAAATAGGTAGTTAATGAAATCTTATTATAAAATTAGTTTTTAAAACCTGAATATCGATAAAACAACGTATTTATCTTATATTTTGTATGAACGAAAACTTTTATCTTTTTTAGTTTGATTTTCTTTTTATCTATTTATGCATTATTTTAATAATTATTGATAAAATGATTCTTTTCCGCGGAAACATTATAATTTGATTTGAATAAAAAAATATGATTTGATGATTTTGTTAAGATTCTGATGAAGAATTAAAAAAATTTTTTAAAATGTTAATAATTATTTTATTTTATTGGCGGGAGATAAAAAAATGTGTTCTGTTAAAGATATTTATACTGATTATACTCTTTATTTAAACAAAAAGATCGCCATTAATGGTTGGATAAAAAATGGTCGTTTTCAAAAAAAATTTATTTTTATTGATTTAAATGATGGCACTTTTGTAGATGACTTGCAAATAGTTTTAAAAGAATATGAAGGGATTGATTTAAACGAGATTAAAGACTCTTTGACGATAGGAGCTGCTGTAAAAGCGGAAGGTGTTTTAGTCGCTACTCCTAAAGCTAAAAAACCTTTTGAATTGTTAGTTTCTCAAATACATATTTTAGGCAATAGTTCTTATGAGTATCCTATTCAACCTAAAAAACATTCTAAAGAGTTTTTGCGTACAGTTGCTCATCTCAGATTAAGAACTAATCTCTTTGGGGCAGTTTTTCGCCTTCGTAACACAGTTTCTATGGCTATTCATCATTTTTTTCAACAAGAAGGATTTATTAACGTGCATACACCCATCTTAACTGGTAGTGATGGCGAAGGAGCGGGTCAATTATTTCAAGTTACAACTTTGGATTTAAACAAAGTCCCTTTAAACGCCAATAAACAAATCGATTATAAACAAGATTTTTTCGGACAACCGGCTTATTTAACTGTAACGGGTCAATTAGAAGCTGAAGCTTTCGCGACCGCTTTTAGTAAAGTTTATACTTTTTCCCCTACTTTTAGAGCGGAAAATTCTCATACTCAACGTCATATGTCTGAATTTTGGATGGTAGAGCCAGAAATGGCTTTTTATGATTTAGGACAGAATATAGCAATGGCTCAAAAAATGCTCAAAAGTGTGATTTCTTATTCTTTAGAAAAGAATCAAAAAGATTTTGAATTTTTAGATCAAAACGTCGAAAACGGTTTAATTCAAAGATTAACCACTATAGCTACTTTGGAAAAATTTCCACAAATAACGTACGAAGAAACAATTAATCTTTTATTAAAAAGTGAAGTAAATTTTGAACAAAAACCTTTTTATGGCGGCGATTTAGCTACAGAACATGAAAAATATTTAACGGATACGGTTTTTAAAGCGCCTGTTTTTGTGATCAATTGGCCTAAAGAAATTAAAGCGTTTTACATGAAAAATAATCCTGATAATAAAACAGTAGCTGCTATGGATCTTTTAGTCCCTAAAGTAGGTGAATTAATTGGCGGTTCACAAAGAGAAGAAAACTTAGAAGTTTTGCAAGCTAAAATAAAAGCTTTTAATATTTCCCAACAAGACTTAGAATGGTATTTAGATTTACGTCGTTTCGGTACATGCGTTCATTCCGGTTTCGGCTTAGGTTTTGAAAGGTTAATGCTTTATTTAACTGGTTTAGACAATGTTAGAGATGTCATTGCTTTTCCAAGAGTACCGAATAATATTTCTTTTTAACTTTAATAAAAACAAAATCAAAAAAAGGATACTAATAAAAAACGATCATGGGAATTATAATGAAAAATGTTTCCAAAATTTTTACAAATCAACAAACTAAAAAACAAACTTATGCAATTAAGGACTTAAATTTAGAAATTAAAAAAGGCGAATTAGTGAGTCTTTTAGGGCCTTCCGGTTGTGGTAAATCCACTATTCTTTATATGATTGCTGGACTTTTAAAAGTTAATGAAGGGGAAATTTTTTTTGAAGACCAAAATGTGACTCATCTTCCTCCTGAAAAAAGAGGAGTAGGTTTGGTCTTTCAAAATTACTCCTTATACCCGCATATGACAGTGAAACAAAATATTATGTTTCCTTTGCAAAATTTAAAAATGCCTAAAGAAAAAATACAAGAAGAAGTAGATAGAATAGCGGTTTTAACTTCTGTAGAAGAATATTTAGATAAAAAACCAGGAGAACTTTCTGGCGGCCAACAACAAAGAGTCGCTATCGCTCGTGCTTTGATTAAAAACCCTAAAGTATTGTTATTAGATGAACCTTTATCTAATTTAGATACTAGATTACGTTTTAAAATGAGAGACGAAATTAGAAGAATACAAAAAAAGACCAAAATTACTGCTGTTTTTGTCACACACGATCAAGAAGAAGCGATGTATATGAGTGATAAAATATATGTGATGAATAAAGGTTATATCCAACAAACAGATGTTCCTAGAGAAATTTATAACAATCCTGCCAATTTATTTGTAGCCTCTTTCTTAGGCGTTCCTCATATTAATATTTTTAACGGCAATATAGATGATGGTGAGGTTAAAGTTGGCAATACAGTGCTTTTTAATAAATCACAATTAAAAGGACAAAAAAAAGACGTTCATATAGCTATCAGACCAGAAGGTTATATTTTAGAGGAAAAAGGTATTTTTGAAGTTCAAGGAATAGCGATTGAAAGTCTCGGCAGAGAAACTGTTTTATTGGCTAAAAAATCAGAATCTTTGCATACAATTTTTCAAATTATCATCCCTACTTATAAACAAAAAGAATTGAATTTCGCTCATATTAATAAAACCACCGTCCGTTTTAACATTATGGAACATAGATGCTTTGTTTTTGATAAAACTGATGGTAGTAGGATTTTATAAATGTTAGAAATTGCAGGTCACAAAAAAAATAAACATTGGTTTTATTTAGCTCCTACTTTAATTGCTTTAACTTTGTTTTCTTTTTTTCCTTTAATTAAAAATATCATTATTTCTTTTAATGGCGATTACCAAAAATTTAGCGATTCTTTTAGTAAAACGGACTTATTAAGTTTCCAGAATTATGATAAAGTGCTTCGTGATGTGGAGTTTCGTTACTCTCTTAGAAATACTTTAGTTTTGGTCGTTTTAGCAGTCCCTATTTCTTTAACCTTTGCTTTAGTTATCGCTTTAGCTTTGAATAGCGTTTATAATCATTATTTAAAAGATCTTTTTAAAACTTTTTTCTTTTTACCATTGCTAGCTAATACGGTTATTATGGGCATGATTTTTAGTTCCTTTTTTTACCACAATAACATCCCTTCTATTAATAAGCCAGAAGGCTTATTTAATAATTTTTTAAGTCTTTTTGGAATAAAACCTAAAAATTGGATTAATATTTCTGCTCCTTATATGAATAAAATGTTTGTTATTATTTTTTATAACATATGGTACAGACTACCTTTTAAAATTTTTGTTTTCGTATTAGCTTTACAAGATATTAATAAATCTTATTATGATGCTGCGAAAATTGATGGGGCATCCAAATGGCGCATTTTTATTAAAATAGTATTGCCTTTATTGGCACCAGTGCTTTTTTATCAATTTATTATTGAATTATTGACAATCATGAAAGAATATGAAACTGTTGTTGGAGTTTTCGGTAAAAACGCTGATTATAGAATTCAAACTATTGTGGGTTATATTTATTCTCAAATCAATAGTCCTAATTATAATTCTTATTCTAAAGGTGCAGCAGCAGCTGTTATATTATTGTTTTTTTCTGTTTTATTTACAACAATTAGTTTTGTATTACAAAAAAAGAAAAAAATAAATTATCGAAAGTAGATAGCGAAGAAAGAAAAAATGAGTAAAATAAAATCTTTTTTTAAAAACACATGGGAAAAAATACAAAAATTCAAATTGAAGCATAAAATTAATTTTTTTTCTATTATGAAATTTAGTTTTTTGTTTTCAGTTCTTCTGTTTTTGACCTTTCCTTTTTATGTGATGGTTATTACATCTTTAAAAAATAAAGCCGATATAGACACAAATAACGCTTTAATGTTGCCTAAAAGTTGGGAATGGAAAAATTATCAAGAAGTTTTTCGAATACAAAATTTTAAATTTATTAAATACTTTTTAAACACTTTATTGATGGTTATCATTTCTACCACTTTAGGAACTTTATTCGCTGTTTTGGCAGCTTTCGCTTTAAGTATTTTGAATTTCTCTTTCCAAAAAACTATTGTCGCTCTTTTATTTATAGCGATGATGATTGCTAGTGAAACCTTAGTATTGGCTAATTTCCGTACTATAGCTCAATTGGGGATGGTTGATACTGGCAACGGCGCTTCCTTCCCTTTAGGGGTTACTTTCGCTATGGTGTTACCTTATTTAATTAACGTGGTTCATGTATTTTTAATTATGCAGGCTTTTCAACGCGTTCCTAAAGAATTGTATTATACTTCTAAAATAGACGGTACTACCGATTGGGAATACCTTTGGAAAATATTAATTCCCATCACTAAATCTTCGATTATTGTGACTGTTATTTTTAGAACAGTAGCGGCTTGGAATGCTTATTCTTGGCCAGAATTAGTAGGAGGTCAATTATTAACTAATATGATAAGAAAAACATTTGACGGAGAAAGTGGTATCGATCAGTTGCACCTACAAATGGCGGTTTCTGTTTTGATTAATTTACCATTATTATTAATTTTTATTTTTGCAAAAAAATACATTATATCTGGGGAAAATAAAAGTGGCATCAAAGGATAATTTTAAAAAAAATAGTTTATTTATTGGTTTATTTTTTTTGTCCATCTTTATATTGATTTATATTGCCCATTTGTTCGCTTCACCTAAGGATAAAAAATTTTATCAAAAAGAATATGACGATTTGAAAACTTTAGTTGAAAAACAGTTTAAAAAGGCAGATCAACAACAAAAATATTTCAACGATCCTGATAAAAAGATAGAAATTGTTTTTTGGCATAATTTATACCCAGAAGAAAAAGAGGTTTTAGATAAAGTTATTAAACAATTTGAAAAAACATATCGTAGCATTAAAATTAAAGAAGTTAATAAATCAAACTGGGGTAATATCGCTAAAAGCGTAGCTAACGCATTGCCGGTTAATAAACAACCTAATTTAGTTTTTTCGTATCCCGATCATGTGGAATTTTATTCTAAATCTCATAAGGTAGTGCCTTTAGATATTTTTATGCAAGGAGATGATGCAAACATTAAAGGTCAATTTTACACAACTTATTTGAAAAAAAATACATTAGAACATGGATATGATGGAGGAGAACATTATTACAGTTTCCCTTTTAGCAAAACAACTGAAACACTTTTCTATAATAAAGATATGTTTAAAGACTGTCGCAACGTTTTAAACCGTGACCTTCCAGACTTAGTCATCGATGAAAATGGTGTTATTTCCCCAAAAGATGAATCAAAAGGCTTAACTTGGGAACAATTAGAAATCATTGCCGAAAAAATGAAAGAATTAAAAAAAAACGTAAACGGCTTTATTCCGATAGTGCTCGGTAGCGAAGCAAATTTATTGAATACTGCTTTTCAACAATCGGGAATAAAATTTCCAACAACTCAAAAAGAAGCTGAAGAATTTTTAAGAGGAGAAAAAGTACAAGAAGTCATCAAATATTTTAAAGAAAAATTTTACAATACAGGTTATATGACTACTTCGAAAATGAACGGCGAACAAAAAGCTTTAGATATGTTTTGTCAAAAAAAGAGCAGCATTTTTATTGATTCTACAAGAATGGTTCATAAAGTTCAAGAAAGCGATTTGAAAAATGTAGGTTTATCAAAGGTTCCTTTGTTAACGTTAATAAAAGAAGAATGTAAATATAAAAATGTGATGCAAGGCGCTAATATAAATATGTTTTATTCTTCTGAAAAAGATGAAATGTTAGCTTCTTGGTTATTTTTAAAAACTTTAACTTCTCGAGAAAACCTTATTGACTTGTTAAACGCCACAGGGGGTTTAAACATCACAAGAACAGATATTTTTAACCAAGTGGACAACAAAATAAATGACCCTTCTAAGTCTAGTCCAATAACTATAGAACCGAATACCCTTCATTTTGCTTCTTTACAATATGCCTACAATAATCAAAAAACAGACGATAAACAAGAAGACAAAATGTTTTTTGAAACACCTATTTTTTCTAATTCAAACTTTTTACGAACTGTTTTATCCGAATTATTTACTTATGTATTAGCTATTGATCAAAGTATAACAAAGGATGCATTGAAAAACGAAATCAAATCTTTATGCGCACAAGCTGCTACAAGAATAGAGACTAATTAATCTTACATAAAAAACATTAATCATTAATGATAATTAATTACAAAAAACAATGAAAGAGAGATGCTCATAAGCATAATGGATTTTATTAAACAACAAATTATTAATTTTGATACCATTATCATTCACGGACACAAAAGACCGGATGGAGATTGTTACGGTTCTCAATTAGGTCTTAAAGATATTATTCAAGAAAACTATCCTCATAAAAAGGTTTATGCCGTAGGAGAGGTTAATCCTAAAATGGCTTTTTTAGGAGACATGGATTCTATCACAGATGAAACTTACCAAGGCGCTTTATCAATCGTGGTTGATTCTGGTAACGCTAATATTATTAGTGATCAAAGATATAAATTAGGTAAAATGATTATCCGAATAGATCATCATTTATCAATGGAAGAGTATGGCAATTATCAATGGGTAGAACCTCAATTCGCTTCTTGTTCCGAAATGATTTATAATTTTAAAGAATATCATAACTATAAAATAAGTCTTAAAGGAGCGATGCCGATGTATGTAGGAATAGTAACTGATACCGGTAATTTCCGTTTCGATAGGGTAACGGATAAAACTTTACAAATGGCTTCAGAATTGTTGCAATTTGAATTTAAGGCTTTTGAGATAGATAAAAAAATCAACACGCAAAGTTTACAAATGTTAAAATTAAAAGGTTATATTTGTGAAAATTTTATCGCCGAAGATGGTTTAATTTATATTCAAATTTCACAAGAAATCATTAAAAAATTTAACTTTAGTATTGATGAAATTTTTTCTATAGTTAATATTTATAGTAATGTTGCAGATTATCCTGTTTGGGCTTTTATCGTAGAGATGTCTAATCAAGAATGGAAATTAAGCATCCGTTCTGCCGGTCCTAAAATTAACCATATTGTAAGTAAATTTGGCGGCGGAGGACATTTAAGAGCTTGTGGTGCTTTTGTGAAATCTCAAGAGAATATTGATGAAATAATTAATTCATTAAAACAATCCATTAAAGAGTTTAAACAAGAAGAAGCCTTTAACATAAGTGCAGAAAGTTAATAAATAAAAAAAGTGTGGTGAAGTCATGTACGAAGAAACTATTGTTGCTATTTCCACTCCTTTAGGAACAGGAGGAATCAGCATTATCAGAATCAGTGGCGCTAAAGCGATCGAAAGTATAGACCAAATTTTCAAAAGTCCTAAAAAAAATTTTACTTTAAAAGAAGTTCCTTCTCATACTATTCATCATGGTTACATTCTAGACCATAAAAGAGATATTTTAGATGAGGTTTTAGTGTCAGTTTTTAAAAAGCCTCATTCTTTCACTGGTGAGGATGTAATAGAAGTGCACGGGCATGGTGGTATTTTAATTACTCAACTTTTATTGGAAAGAATTTTATCCTTAAACATTAGAATAGCTGAACCAGGCGAATTTAGTAAAAAAGCCTTTTTAAATGGTAAAATAGATTTAATCCAAGCAGAATCTATTATGGATTTGATTCATGCTCAAAACGAGCATGCTGTTAAATTATCGCATCTAGGTTTACAAAAAAAAACGTCTGAACTCATAGAAAATCTAAGTAAAGATATTTTAAGTTTAATAAGTAAAATCGAAGTTAACATTGATTATCCTGAATACGAAGATATTCAAATGATGACTAATGATATTATTTTACCAGAAGTTCATCGTTTAATTAAAAGTATGCAAGATATTTTAGATCATTCTGTAACAACGCGTTTTTTAAAAGAAGGTATTAAGACTTTAATTATTGGCAAACCTAATGTGGGCAAATCGAGCTTATTAAACGCTATTTTAGACGAAAAAAGAGCAATTGTTTCTGATATAGCTGGAACTACTAGAGATTTTTTAGATGTACATGTTAATATTAAAGGCATTTCTTTAAATTTAATTGATACTGCAGGAATTAGAGAAACTGATGATCCTTTGGAAAAAATGGGCGTTTTACTGTCTAAAAAATTCTTCAAAGAGGCGGAATTGGTTTTATTATTATTAGATCAAAGTCGTCCTTTAAGCCAAGAAGATAAAGAATTACTAGAAACGACTAAAAACCATCCACGTATTTTAATCGGTAGTAAATCCGATTTACCTTCTGAAATGAATTTTTCTTTTTTAGAAGAAGAAATTGTTTTTATTTCTAACATCACCAAAGAAGGGATTGAACAACTCAAAGATAAAATTTTAAAAATTTTTCAATTAGACCTGATTGAAGAAAAAAACTTTAATTATTTATCTAATTCTAGACATATCCAACAAATGAAAAATGCTTTGCAAGCTTTAAAAAATGTTATTATAGATATTGATCAACAAATTCCGATAGATATTCATATTATTTCTTTAAAAGAAGCTTATGTGGCTTTAGGTTCTATTGTAGGCAACAATATTAATGAAACCTTAATGGATGAATTATTTTCTAATTTTTGTTTAGGAAAATAGTTCTTTTAAACAGGTTTTTATGTATAATTTATAGTATTGAATAAAAGAAAGGACTAGAGTATTTAGCTTTATGATTAAAATACGTTTTAATAATGATGTAATAGAATCTTTTCCTAAAGGAATTACTCCTGTTGAAATCATTCAACAACAAAATTTACGTTTTTCTACTAAACCAATAGCCGCTTTATTTAACGAAAAAGCGATCGAGTTAAACCGTCCTTTAGAAGAAGATGGCACTTTAGAAATCATGATAGAAAAACATGAAAAAAGTTTGGAAATTTTAAACCATAGTACTGCTCATTTAATGGCCCAAGCGATTAAAAGGCTTTATCCTGAAGCTCTTTTGGTTTTAGGTCCAACCATTAAAGAAGGTTTTTATTATGATATCGATTTTCAAAATTCAGTCGTTTCGGAAAATGATTTTGCGACAATCGAAAAAATGATGCAAACTATTTCACAAGAAAAATTAGCTATTGTGAGAAAAGAAGTTAGCTACGAAGAAGCAGAAAAGTTATTTGCTGATAATATTTACAAACAAACTATATTAAAAAATATTAAAGACCCTATTTTAAGCGTTTATACTCAAGGTGAATTTACTGATCTTTGTCGCGGCATCCATCTGACTAATACTAAATTTATCAAACATTTTAAATTGTTAAAAACATCTGGTTCCTATTTTCAAGGCAGTGTTAAAAACAAAGCTTTAACAAGAATTTATGGTATTTCTTTCTTTCACAGGCTAGATTTGAAAAATTATTTAAATTTATTATTAGAAAGAAAACAAAGAGACCACAAACACATCAATAAAGAACAAAATTACTTTATGTTGTCTCCTGAAGTAGGAGCGGGTTTACCTTTTTGGTTACCTAAAGGCGCTACTATACGTCGTATTTTAGAAAGATATATTGTAGATAAAGAATTATCTTATGGTTATCAACATGTTTATACTCCTATTATAGCTAATACTAAATTATACGAAGAATCAGGACATTTAGAGCTTTATAAAGATAATATGTTCCCTATTATGGAATTAAAAAAAGAAGAAAAACTGGTTTTAAGACCGATGAATTGTCCTCATCATATGATGATTTTTAAACAACAATTACGTAGTTATAAAGATTTACCTCTTAAAATCGCTGAATTAGGAATGATGCATAGATATGAACATTCTGGAGCTGTTTCAGGTTTGCAAAGAGTAAGAGAAATGACCTTAAATGACGCTCATATCTTTATCACTCAAGAACAAATTAAAACCGAATTTGTTAAAATTATGAGTTTAATTTTTGAAGTTTATAAAGATTTTAATATTACGGATTATTTTTTCAATTTAAGCACCAGAGATCCAGAAAATAAAGATAAATATTTTAATGATGATAATATGTGGCATAAATCTGAATCTATCTTAAAAGAAATTTTAAATGGTTTAAACATCAAATATAAAGAGCAAAAAGGTGATGCTGCTTTTTATGGCCCTAAATTAGATGTCCAAGTTTTAACTGCTTTATGCAATGAGGAAACTTTATCCACTATTCAATTAGATTTTCTGTTACCGCAAAGATTTAAATTAACTTATATTGGTAAAGATAGTAAAGAACATGCTCCTATCGTCATCCATAGAGCAGTTATTTCCACAATAGAACGCTTTTTAGCTTATTTAATTGAACAAAATAAAGGTGTTTTTCCTTTATGGTTAACCCCTTTACAAGTTGTTTTAATACCTGTTAATGCTCAATTACATTTAGAACATACTAAAAAAATACAAGAAATTTTATTGAAACACAATTTAAGAGTAGAAATTAACAATAAAGAAGCTACTTTAGGGTATAAAATTAGAGAATCTCAAAAAGCCAAAATTCCTTTCCAAATTGTTATTGGCGATCAAGAGTTAACTAGCAATCGTTTGACTTATCGAGAATACGGCGATAATAAACAAAATAACGTTTCTGTAGAAGCATTTGTTTCGATGTTAAATGATAAAATTCAGCAAAAAAAATAATTTATTTATTTTGAAAAAAGAAATGAAAAAAATTTGCTGCAAGGTATACATCATAATGAAACCATCTTTAAGGATGGTTTTTTCTTTGTATGGTATCTTTTTTGTGTTTTGCAAATATTGTTGATGCATTAAAACTCTTTTTGGGCTTTAAAATTAATAATTAATGAAGTTGTTGAATAAATTAGTTTAGTTTTTCTTTGTTGATAATTTCTTTTTCTAAAAGCAAATTAGCTATTTTATCTAATAATGACTTATTTTCTTTCATAATCTTCGTTGCTTGTTTACGACAATCATCATCATGGCGAGAAAGATGCCTAAATATCAGCAGATTTAACGAAACTGCACGACTTTCTAATAGTCGAATTCACTGGTTCGGGTCTGATATTCGAAAGAAGTCAGAGTTACAGCAGCAGAACCTGAAAGCGGATTAATTCCAAAATCTAACGGACAATAGGAGTTTGCAAGAATAAACCAACGCCACGGAAAAGGACTGAAATAACACTAAGACAATTAATATATATTTTGATGAGTATATTAAAATCACGACATCTTCGGATTGCAGTCATTAAATCGACAACTTCCTCGCCTAGCTGACTAAACGGATTTTGCCTATCCGGTCATTATAACCGGTTAAAAAACCAAAGTCAGCTCGCTTAAAATCGTTTATTTTAGCAGATATTTAGAAGCAACTTCTTATCCCCTAAACCTCACTGGCAACAGTAAAACATGGCGAATAGAGGCAAGGAGACAGCAGACCATAGTAGTAGAGTCATGAAAATTTAAAGCCAATGTTGAAATACATTCGGTGCACCACCTCATCGCGGCAAAGGCGAACGACCTTCACAAGGCGAAAGAGAAAATTTAAGTTCGCGTTGAGACATTAAGCAGAGGAAACTCATGAATGAGACCAACAAATAAGCAATTATCCTTTATAAAAAGGTAGCTTATTTTGTTATAATATTATTACGTTACAAAGTAGTTATTGTCCATCATCTTTTTGCAATATTACTCTTTTTACAATAAAAAAATCATTTTCACAAAGACAAGAAGGTACTCATGTTGTTAGAAAAATCATGGTTAGAAACATTAAATCCACAACAAAAAAAAGCTGTTATCTATACAGAAGGAGCTCTTTATGTTATCGCTGGGGCGGGAACAGGTAAAACCAAAACTTTAACTAGTCGAATAGCTTATTTAATTCAACATTTAAACATTTCTTATGATAAATTTTTAGCTATTACTTTTACTAATAATGCGGCTAAAGAAATGAAAAATAGGGTGCAAAATATTATCCAAATTCCTAATGCAGCTCTTCTTAATATTTATACGTTTCATGCTTTTGGTTTTCAAGTTTTAAAACGTTTTATCCATCGTTTGTCATACAATTATGATTCGCGCTTTAATATTGTAGATGATAACGATTCTAAAAAAATTATTAAAGATGTTGTTAAAGCGCTTAATTTAGATTCTGAAAAATACTTGCCTTCTTGTTTAAAAAAACAAATTTATCTAATTAAAACAAAAAATCCTCATAGAAAAGATGCTCCTCCGATGGATCATCATATTGAAAAAATATATAATGCTTATCAAACTTATTTAAAAAATAATAATTTAATCGATTTTGATGATTTAATCATTTATACTTATGAATTATTCTTAAATTATCCTGAAATTAGAACTTTTTACCAAAATAAGTTTCTGCATGTTTTAGTCGATGAATTTCAAGATACTGATTTCCATCAATACCAAATTTTAAAACTTTTAGCCGAAAAACATCATAATTTATTCGCTGTAGGAGATCCGGATCAAAATATTTATTCTTTTAGAGGCGCTAGTAAAGAAAATAACGATCTTTTTGTGCAAGATTTTCAAGCTAAAAAAATTATTTTAGAACAGAATTATCGTTCTACTAATAATATTTTAAAAAAAGCGAATTTATTGATTAAAAAAAATCATAATGGTTTCGGCAAAGAATTAAAAAGTTCTTTAGGTGATGGATTAGAGGTCTTTTTTAACCAATTTATGAACGCTAATTTGGAAGCTGATTTTGTCATTAAAGAAATTGATCGATTAGCGTCTAAAAACCAATATCGTTATGGAGATGTCGCTATTTTATATCGTTATAATACTTTAGAAAGGCTCTTTGAAAATAATTTAATGAAAAAAGGGATTCCTTATAAGATATTAGGCAATATCTCTTTTTACCAAAGAAAAGAAATTAAAGATTTAATAGCTTATTTAAAAGTCTTAATGGATACTGATCAAAATTTTTACCTCCAAAGAATCATTAATGTTCCGAGCAGAAAAATAGGTAAAGTAACTTTTAAAAAAATCGAAGAAATCAGTCAAAATCAAAACCTTTCTTTCTTTACAGCCTTAAACCATTATCCTCCTGATTCCAAAATTATCAAACATATTGTTTCTTTTCAAACTTTAATCCAAAAAATGAAAGATAAACTACATTCCCATTCTTTTAATAAATTAGAAGAAATAGTCGATTATGTGGATAAAACAGTTGGTTATTCTGATACTTTAAGAGAAAAGCCGGATTCTTTAGAAACTCAAAACGCTCTAGATTATATCCAAGAATTGAAAAATGTGTTTGCTGAAGCGAACACAGAATTCGAAGGAACTATGTTGGAAAAATTAAAACAATTATTAGATCAAATATCTTTATATAGTCAAGATAAAAGAGATGGCGATGATCAAGTTAAATTGGCTACTGTCCACAAAGTAAAAGGGATGGAATTTAAAGTGGTTTTCATTATTGGTTTTGAAGAAAATATTTTCCCTTTAAACAATAGTAAAGATCCTGACGATACTTTTGATTTAGAAGAAGAAAGACGTCTAGCTTATGTCGCTATTACAAGAGCGAAAGAACGTTTATATCTTACTAGTGTCGCACAAAGAATGAAATACGGGCAATTTGTGAAATTAGAAATTTCTTCTTTTGTGAAAGAAATGAATTTTCCTCTAACTAATCTTAATAATGCTTATTTTAATAAAACTATGAAAATTAGACCATCTAATCCTCATCAAGCTTTTTTATACCAAATAGGCGATAAAGTAGAACATAATACCTTTGGTCGTGGAACAGTCATAGAAATCAAAATATCTTTAATCACTATTTCTTTTTTGCCTCCTTACGGAATAAAAAAATTAGACATCAAACATCCTTCGTTTAAAAAAGTGGAAAGTTTAGCTTCTACTTTACAAAAACAGAATCATCATTTTGATGAATAAAAAAGGCGGCAATATCTTTTATGTTAGTAAATAATGCGAAGAATTAGAAGGTATAAAAATGAAAATAGGTCTTTTTACAGATTCATATGAACCATTAATTAGTGGCGTTGTGGTTTCTGTTAAATCTTTAAAATTAGGTTTAGAAGATTTAGGGCATGAAGTTTATATTATCACCCCTAATTCGCCACAAATAAAAGAAGAAAAAGATCCTCATATTATCAGGATCAAAGGTTTGCCAGTTCCTATAAAAGCTTTAAAAGGTTTTTGTTGGGTGGTTAGTTATAAGAAATATCTACCTTTATTAAAAGATCTAAATTTAGATATTATCCATCTACACACTGAATTTGGCATTGGTTCTTTAGCTCTTTATACGGCAAAAAAACTTAATTTACCTGTTGTTTATACTTTTCACACGATGTATATTGAATTCATCGAAATGAACCAAAACTTTTGGTTAAAAATGTGGAAAAAAACTATTATAAAATATTTTGATAAGTTATTGACTAAATATATTTCCGCCGTAGAGGCGGTTATTGTTCCGACCCCTAAAGTGCTTAATTTTTTACAAGAGCGTTATCCTATCGAAAGTAATTATCACGTTATTCCTACTGGTTTTAATTTAAAGCTTTTTTATCAAGAAAATATATCTTCTGAAGAACTTCGCCAATTAAAAGAAAAACTAGGTTTGAGGTGCCCCACAAAAGTGGTGCCAAAAGAAAAACAACTAATTGAACCAAATTGTTTATTAATTAAAAATAAACAGTTTGGTTTTTTTATTT
>NZ_AKIN01000081.1:0-1644 GCF_000309405.1 Vaccinium witches'-broom phytoplasma str. VAC | reverse complement strand
AAACTAATTATAATATTACGGAAAAAACATTATTTTTAAAGGAAACAGATATTGCCAAAATAAAAACGACTATGAAAGAATTAAATAAAGCCCTTTTTAATTTAGAATTTGACGATACTTTGGAACAAAAATATTTTTTTAATAAGCAAACAAAAAAATTATACATTAACCCTGCTAAAATAAATGTTTCTTCTTTCTATGAGCAAAATAAGCATAAAAATAGTCCTGCTTGGTTAGATAAATGGAAAACAGAATTCAACTTTAAAAATTAAAAGGAGTTTATAACACCAATGAAAATTCAAGAAATTAAAATTAATAAAAAAACAGAAATAATAGCTTTTTTAAAACAAGAAGGTTTATTAGTTCATGATGAACAAGTTTATATAGACAAAATGGAATTATTTTTAAATAATACCAATTTTTGTCTACATTCTAATAAAAATCTAGAAGGGCTTTTTTTACAACAACCTAAAACAGATGTTTTAGAAAATTTTATTGTTGATAACTCTCTAGAAAGTTTTTTGAACTATATTGAAATCAGAAAACCCAAAAAAATTTATCTTTTTATAAAAAAACCAAAAATAGGTAAAGGATTTTGAGAAGATGAAAAAAAATATTTTTGCTATCCCCGCTATTAAAGTAGCATTAAATCAAAATAGTTATGAATGGTTTCGACATCGTAAAAAATTTATCAATGCTTCCGAAGTAGGAACAATAATGGGTCTCAATCCTTATGAAACCAAAGAGGATTTGCTTTTTAAAAAAGTATTTGGGAGCGATTTTATTACTAATGAAGCAGTGGAACACGGCAAAATAACCGAACCAAAAGCAAGAAATTTTTATTGTTTTTGTCATGGGTTAAAATATGTTCCCGCTGTTTTTACCAGAGGTTTAATGTCCGCCTCTTTAGATGGTTATAACGAAGAAACAAAAACTTTGTTAGAAATCAAATGCCCTTTAAATCCTGATGGTCCTAGTTGGCAAGTTTTTTTTAAAACAAAAGAAATACCTCCATATTATTGGGCCCAAATACAAGCTCAACTTTATTGTAGCGGTTTAGAAAAAGGTTATTTTTTTGTTTTCGTGAATGACAAACTTTTCCGAACCCAAGAAGTTTTTTTAGATAAAAGTTTTATAGCGAAAATGTTCATGGAAGCAGAAGCTTTTCAACAAGAATTAGATAAAAGTAGAAAGATGGTCGATTTAGCTCGTCTGGCTGAAAATAAAAAAAATTAACATCAATAATAAATTAAAAAAGAAAGAGGAATCAAAAAAATGGCTAAAAAAAACAAAAAAAAGAACATGACTGAGAATAATGGCGCCACATGTTTTAAAAAAGAATTAATCAAACAAATCGCTGCAACAACTCAAAACACTGTTAAAGCAACAGAGGAATTTTATAATGCTTTCGAAAAAAATTTATTTCAAGCTATAACTACTTATGAAAAAGTAAACTTATCGCCTTATATTGGTAAATTTGTTTTAAAAACTCGTGCAGCCTACATAGGAAGAAATCCTAAAACAGGCAAAAAACTTAAAATACCCGCGAAAACAGTAGTTAGTTTTAAAATTGCTTCGGTTTTAAAGCAAGAAGTGGCTGATCTAGAAATCGTTTAACCAAAATTGTTCTTACCCATAAAGAAG
>NZ_AKIN01000082.1:0-340 GCF_000309405.1 Vaccinium witches'-broom phytoplasma str. VAC | reverse complement strand
AAATTTATCTTGAAGGAACATTATCTGTCCAAAAATACACCAACAACGAAGGTCAAAAGAAAACAAATACCAAAGTGATCGTACATAAAGTCATCTTTTTAGATAATAAATCTCAAACTGATAATTTACCATTTTAAAAAAACATATTATTATAACTTAATTTTGGGATATGATAATTGAAATTTTTAAATGAAATAACATATATTATCTCCTTTCATTAAGTGGTTCGCATTGAACTGTTCCAAAAGTTTAGACACTTTTTACTTTTTAAAAATTCTTTAAGGCTAACTATTAAGTTAGTCTTTTTTTCTTTTCAAAGACTAAAAAATAATTTCCTATC
>NZ_AKIN01000083.1:0-2466 GCF_000309405.1 Vaccinium witches'-broom phytoplasma str. VAC | reverse complement strand
TTTGATGGCAGCTGGCGCAACATACTTTTTAAAAAATTTGTTTTTTCCTCCTAACAATACTCCTCCTGCTAATAAAATCCCTCCTACTGAAGTCAAAAGAATAGAGAAAGAAGATGAAACCACAAAAAAGTTCAATCCGACCGAAAGGAGTTGATAAAAGAAGAAGAAGTTGAACCTCACAAGCAAATACTTACTACCACAGAACAACCAAATAAACATCAAGAACGTTTTAAAGAAAAATGGTTGGACAATCCACAAACTCAAGAAGAAATACAAAAATTAGTCCAAGCAGAACAAGAGAAAAAACAACAGTTTGATCGTGATAAACAATTTTTAGAAACTAATCTAAAAGCTCAAGAATTAGAACTTTTAAATTTAGAAGCGGAAAACAATAATTATCAGAACTTATTAAAACAAAAAGAACAAGTTTTAGAAGCAAATAAGACCTTATCAGAACAAGAAAAAAACGCTTTAAACGAAGAAATAACAGCATTAAAAAATAATTTAACTCACAATACAGAACAATTAACTTTAAAAAATAAAACCATTGCTGATAATCAGCAAAAAATAACTACTTTAGAAGAACAGCTAAAACAACAAACCCAAGATTTAGAAAAATTAAGACAAGAAATTGAACAAAAAGAAAATATTATCCAAACGAAAGAACAAAATTTAGTCCATAATCAACAATTATCAACACAAGAAAAAGTTCTTTTACAAACTGAAATTGACACTTTAAAACAAAATTTACAAACAAATAAAATTAATTTTGAAGCTCAACTAGTATTGAAAGATGAAGAAATAAACCGTTTGAATAAAGATAAACACTTGTTAGAAGAGAAATTAGATCAAACCCAAGAAGAACAAAATAATTTAAGAGCTCAACACGAACAAGCTTTACAAGAAATTGCTACGCAAATTGAATATTATAAAACAAATGTGGCCGAATTAGAGCAAGAAGCCCTCCATTTAAAACAACAATCAGCTATTAATCAAGAGCAACAAGCCCAACATCAACAAGCATTGTTAACTAAACAACAACAGTTAAATAACTTAAATGAAAAAATAATTTCTTTAATAAACCAGAAAATGACTTTAGAACAAACAATAAGCAATTTAAGTCAAACTTACAAAGAATGGGAAAAAACCACTTTCGCTTATAATCCTAATTTATTAAACAATTTATCCAATACCTCCTCGTCTTCAGAGTATACGAAAAACAATAATAGATATTTTTATTCTAATAAACCATTTTTTGTAACTATAAAGCCTAATTTAAAGAAAGATAGTATGCAAGAAGCAAAAATGTTAGCACCAATAGAAAAACGCGAAGCCAAAACTATCAATAGTTTTAAACACACTATTAATGGTCAGGATTATTATTATATTAATATATATATTCCAAAAAATACTAATAAAATAAGCATTTATAACTATAATGAACGTACAACTGTCATTGAAAATACTAGCGGACATGATTTAAATTATTTTGATATCTCTTTCGGTGAAAATGCTAAAAATATTTCTTTATCACCTCCTCCTGTTGCAGCTATAAATGCATTATCTATTAAAGAACAAGAGTTAAACAAGATAACTCAAGAATTAAAAACAACTCAAGAACAATTAGAACCAGAACAAAAAGCTTTAAATGTTTTAATTACTCAACAACAACCTGATAATACTTTAGCTAACGAAATAGCCAAAAAAGAACAACATATTCAAAAATTAAAACAAGATTTAAATACTTTAGAATTAAAAGAACAAAGTTTTAAAACTGAAATTAATACTCTTAAAACAGAAAACAAAAATTTACGAGAACAACATACTAAAGAGTTATCCAAAGTTAAACAAGAATTGGATAAATCGCGCGAAGAAAACGAAACTTTAGAAAAAGAAATTCAAGTTATTCAAGCTAGTCTAGGTGATGATGAAAAAGTTAATCAAACCTTATTAAACCAATTACAAGATAAACAAAATAAAATTAAAGGTTTAAACGAAAAAATTACTTTATTACAAGAGAATGAAGAACAATTAAAAACCATTATTCAACAAAAAGATGAAGAAATACAACGTTTAAATGAGACCATTCAACAAAAAGATGAAGAAATAAACCGTTTAAATGCGATCATTAAAGAACAAATAGATCTTTATGTCCAACAAGGGCAAAAAATTAAAAATTTAGAAGCCCATATTCAAACCTTAGAAAAAACTATTAAAGATTTAGAAGATAAAAATACTACTTTAGAGGAAGAAAACCAACATCTTAAAGATATAATCGCTGATTTAAGAATTGAGGTTGAAAAATACAAACAAGACTTAGCTAATGAAAAAACTGCTCATCAAAAGACACAAGAAGATTTAAATAAGAAAATTAAAAAGTTTACAGATTTAGAAAAAGAAAAAAATACTTTAAAAAAACAATTAAAAAAACGCAGCGATGTATGGGAGAAAGCGAAAAAGACAGGA
>NZ_AKIN01000084.1:0-3840 GCF_000309405.1 Vaccinium witches'-broom phytoplasma str. VAC | reverse complement strand
CTCTTCCGATCTTTGCGATAAAATTAACATATATAAAAATACCAACAATAGAACCCATCAATAAACAAATAAAATTATCTAATAAATTGATTATTATTTCTCATTATAAAATCCTTTATGAAAATAAGCAATATTTTTAAATATTGCTTATTTCAACCATGTTATTTTAGTACTATCAGGCACAATAAAACCAAATTTATACAAGATAAACACATATATTCCACTATAAAGCAATAAATGTTAATAATTGTCTTAAAGTTATTATTTTTTCTCCTTTTTATTTAGCAATATATATAACCCTTATGAGCTAAAAAAATAGCAACAAGAATAACAAAACCTAAAACAGGTAAAAGCCAATTTATTATGATTTTTGAAATTGACTTTGATAAAGGTTATAATAAAACCCTTGTTTAGCTAATAATTCTTGATGCGTTCCTTGTTCGATAATTGCTCCATTTTCTAAAACTACTATTATATCGGCGTTCACAATTGTAGACAAACGGTGAGCAATAACAAAAGATGTTCTTTCGGACAATAACTTTTGTATAGATTCTTGTAAAATCATTTCAATTCTAGTATCAATAGTGGACGTAGCTTCGTCTAAAATTAAAATAGCTGGATTACGTAAAATAGTGCGCGCTATGGCGAGAAGTTGCTTTTCCCCTTGTGATAAATTAGTTGTTTCTTCATTAATTACTGTTTGGTAACCATCTTTTTTAGCCATAATAAAGTCATGAACTTTAGCTTTTTTAGCTGCTTCAATAACTTGTTCATCAGTAGCGTTTAAATTACCATATCTTATGTTTTCTAAAATAGTGCCGTTAAATAACCAAGAATCTTGTAAAACTATTCCAATAATATCACGTAAATTTGCTTTTTTCAAATCTTTAATATCTACACCATCAATTTTAATGTTGCCGGAAGTAGCATCATAAAATCTAACTAATAAATTAATTAAAGTAGTTTTACCTGAGCCTGTAGGACCCACAACAGCCACCATTTTATTTTTATCAACCTTTAAATTCATTTTTTTAATAATAGGTTTATCGGCTGAATAATTAAAGGAAACATCAGAAAAATTTACATATCCTTCTACTTTTTCTAAAGTTAAAGCATCAGGATTTTCTTTTTCTTCTGGTTCGCCTAAAAATCGAAAAATTCTTCTACCAGCGGCTCTAGTGGATTGTAAAACTACAAAAATTTGACTTAAATCGTTAATAGGATGGCCTAAACGCCAAACATATTGAATAAAGCCTTGAAATAAACCTAATTGAATGACTGAAAAACCCATTTTACCTAAGAAATGATTTTCCACTCCCTCTTTGCGCATTAACACAATCCCAACAATAACCACTAGAGAAACCATAATATAAGTAAAACCACTCACAATCGGCATTACTAAACCAGATATAAAGTTGGATTTAAAAATGTTTTGCTTTAATTCTGTGTTAATTTCTTCAAATTCTTGAATAACGTTTTCTTGTTGATTGAATAAAGCGATTTCTTTATGACCGGTATATTTTTCTTGTAAAAAACCTACATATTCGCCTGTTTTTTCATATCTTTCAATGAAAATATTACGGGATTTTTTATTCATAATGAAAATAACGATTAAAGCAGAAGGAATCATTAAAGACACTAATATACCTAATGGCAAATTAGCCCAAAACATAACAATAATAATTAAAATCATGTTAAAAAAAGCACAAATTAAAGCAATAGTGGATTGTTGTAAACCATTAGCCACCATTTCCACATCATTCGTAATAATGCTCATCACATTTCCAACCGCGTTTTGATCAAAAAATTTAATCGGTAATCTATGAATTTTTTTATGTAAATCTTCACGTAGATCTTTCACAGAACTATGAATAGCAGTTATCAGTAATTTATTATAAATAAATCTACCTATAGTAGCCATTACATATAATAATAAATTTCCTAACAGATAAATTCCTAAAGTTTGAAGAAAATCTTCTAGCGTCGTTGAATCATTAGCGTAATGTTTCTTAATGTAATCGATGACATATTTTCCTTCATAAATAACCACAGCCGAACTAGTAAGAGCTACTAAAAAAATTAAAAAAATACTGATGTAGATCTTAGCTTTAAATTTTTTTAAATAACTGAATAATTGTTTCACAATAAAACCTCTTTTATTTTTTGTGATATTGCAATGTTTTTGTAAATTTCGCATCTTTGCATTAATTCTTTATGCGTACCTATATCAACTACTTTACCATGATCTAAAACAATTATTTTATCAGCGTTTAAAACAGAAGTTAATCTTTGTGCTACTATGATAATAATAGAGTTTTTTCTAAAATGAACAAAGTTTTGTCTAATAGCTAAATCTGTTTGATAATCTAAAGCAGAAAAAGAATCATCAAAAATATAAACATCTGGTGTTTTTAAAAAAGTTCTTGTAATTGAAAGCCTTTGTTTTTGTCCGCCAGAAAAATTGGAACCCAATTCGCTAACAAATTCTTTTAACTGTTTTTCTTTACTTTGAATAAAGTCGTATGATTTAGCCATTTTCGCTTTCTCTAACATTTCTGATTCATCAGCATTTTCTTGACCGAAAGATAAATTACTTTCAATAGTTCCTTTAAATAAAATGTTTTTCTGCGAAACAAAGCCGATTTTATCTCTTAAATTCGCTACATCATAATTTTTAATATCTATATTATTGATTTTAATAGAACCTGATGTAGGATCCATTAAACGAGGTATTAAATTAATTAAAGTACTTTTGCCGGAACCAGTTGAACCTACCACAGCTATTAATTCTGATGTTTTAGCTTTAAAATTAATATTATCTAAAATAGAAAACGAAGAATTAGGGAAATTAAAACTAACATTATCAAATTCTAAATCAGTAATTTTTTCTAATGGTTCTACTTTATGAGGATTATTTTGAACAGAAGGTTCCATCGCTAATAAAGTTTCTATTTTTTTAGAAGAAACAACTGTTTTAGAAAACATCATAAATAAAAATAAGAAATTTAAAATAGAAAATAAAATGTGGTATTGTAAGTTAAGAACGTTGTATAAATATCCTAATGTCAAACCATGTTGACCAACTGTTTTCAATAAAAAAGCTCCATAAAAAATTGTAATTAAAATAGATATATTCAACAATAAATAGAAAAAAGGCTCAATGGTTAACATAGAATTAAATAATTTGATAATGACATCCATATAATTAGAATTCATTTTTTCAAATTTTTCTTCTTCATATTCAGAGCGGTTTAAAGTTTTAATAATTTTAACGCCAGTTATATTTTCTCGAATATTAGCATTAATATCTTCTAATTGTTTTTGTTGTTTTTTGGATAATTTATAATTTTTAGTCATAACGATAGCTAAAATTATTATAAAAATAGGTACCGCAAAAATAATAATAGTAGAAAGCGGAACAGAAATACGACAAATTAAGGTTAAACTAATGATTAACATAATTGGCGCCACAATCGCAGCTCTATAAAAAGTAGCGATAAAGTTTACTATTTGATCTACATCAGAAGTACTACGATTCATTAACCTAGAAACGCCTAAACTTTGAACATCTGCTACTGACAAAGTTTGAATTTTTTTGAAGACATCACTGCTTAAATTGTTAAAAACTAAAGAAGATACTTTAGAGGAGCAATAATTAACTATTAAATTCCCTAAAATACCAAAAATAACTAAAAAAATTAAAATTAAAATAACATCGGTAAATTCTTGACCTTCTAAGGTTTTTTCAATAACCATTTTACCTATAACAAAAGGTATTCCGATTTCTCCCAAAGCTATCAAAAAAACCGATAAAATATTTAATAATATTATCTTTTTATA
>NZ_AKIN01000085.1:0-430 GCF_000309405.1 Vaccinium witches'-broom phytoplasma str. VAC | reverse complement strand
ATTTTTTTTAAACAAAATTTACTTTTTTTCAATTTTTTTTCTTTCTAATTTTTAATTTAATAAAAATTAATAATACATAAACATTATAACAAATGCATCAAATTTTGTTTAAAAAAATTAATTTGAAATATAATAAATGGTGGCTCCGGGCAGAATCGAACTGCCGACACGAGGCTCTTCAAGCCACTGCTCTACCGACTGAGCTACAGAGCCAAATATTGTTTACTATTTACTTGGCGGTCCGGACGGGGATTGAACCCGCGATCTCCTGCGTGACAGGCAAGCATGTTAACCACTACACCACCGGACCTTTTTGTGTTTTTTTTGGTTGCGGGAGTAGGATTTGAACCTACGGCCTTCGGATTATGAGCCCGACGAGCTACCAAACTGCTCTATCCCGCGATCTCAACTTAAATCATAAAAATTATAT
>NZ_AKIN01000086.1:0-1357 GCF_000309405.1 Vaccinium witches'-broom phytoplasma str. VAC | reverse complement strand
CTTTAGCTGTAAATCCAGCGGCTTTTAATTCCGTAGATGTAACTCTAGACATTTAAATCTCCTTTTGTTTAAATTTTATTTAAATAGAAAAACAACTTTATTAACTTATCACCTACTCTTTTAAAAATTCCTCTAAGGAGGAATTAATTTTGTTTCTTTTTTTCTTTAAGTTTTTTACTAAGGGCTTAAGGTCTGATTTAGTAAAAATATAAATAAAGAGAAAACGGTGACAATGAACTCCTCTAAGGAGGAGTTCAGAGAGTTTTTTTTAATATGTAGTTGTTTTAACTTGCTTACCAGTATCTTTATCGTATTCAACTATATAATCAATCTTTTTTCCGTCATTTTGATAATTAATTTCTTTAATTGTTTTACAAGTATTTTTATCGTATTCAATTATATAATCAATAGTTTTTCCGTCTGAGCAATAAGTAGTTACTTTAATTCTTTTACCAGTAACTATATCGTATTCATCTACAAAAATAATAGTTTTTCCGTCAACTTGATAAGTAATTTTTTTAACTTTCTTACCAGTAACTATATCGTATTCATATATATAATTAATCAATTTTCCGTCATATAGATATTGAGTTTGTTTAACTTTCTTACCAGTGTTAACATCAAATTCCTCTAAAGAACCGTCAATGTTTTTTCTTTTTATCATTTTATCATTTAATGGGTTAAATTCAGTCCAAACACCGTTACTTAACGTTTCTTTGATTCTTTTACCATTATTATCATATTCAGTCACAGTATGGTATTTGTCAGTTGATTTTAGTAACATACCACTATTAGGGTCATATTCCCAAACTCTATCATCTTTATCAATTTTTTTAATTAATTGACGAGTAACTAAACTATAATATTCTTTTGTTCCGTCCTCTTTTATTAATTCATAAGGAGCTGATTTTAAATGGGTTATTTGATTTTGTAATTCCTCATTATCTTGATATAATTTTTCGTTTAATTCTTTAGCTTTTTGTGGAATATCTATTTTTTGTATCTTTTCAATACGTTCCATTGTTTCCTCATGATATTTATAAGCGGCACCAATAATTAAGAAAAAACAAAATAATAAAATACCGCACATAATGAGGAAAGGAATAAAATAATAACGTCTATTCCATAATTTAATTGTCATAGTCATATTAATTTTTTTCGCTTTCTTTTACAATTATGTTTTTTTTCTACTAACGAATAAAGAAAAAGGAATATTTTCGTCATCGTAGATAGAATATAACATTAATTGCAATATAATATTTAAAATAAAACCTAATAACATTATAACTTTTTGTAATATAAAAAACCAAATGTTTAAAACAATAACCATAATATCTAAAATTCTTAAAACAATTTT
>NZ_AKIN01000087.1:0-1060 GCF_000309405.1 Vaccinium witches'-broom phytoplasma str. VAC | reverse complement strand
ATTTTTTAATAAATAATAAGTATAAACAATTAAATCATCGAAATCCATTAACTCTTTTTCAAAAAGAACTTGATTATAAGCATGAAAAAATTTTTGAAAAAGAGGTTTAATATCAGTAATGATTTTTCTTTTAATTTTAGAAATGGACGCAATAACGTCATCCAAACCACAAATAATTTTAATTTGAAATTGATTTAATAAATTTTTCATTATTTCGCGAGTTTCGATTTCATCAATTAGACGGAAATCTTTAAAATTAAAATCTTTTAAATAAACTAAATTTTGTTTTAAAAACATTAACGCAAAACCATGAAAAGTCATGATTTTAGCATCTTTTTTGTTTAATCTTTTTTTAAGATTATTAACAGCATTTTTGCTAAAAGTAAGAATTAAAATACTTTTAATATTAACTTGTTTACTTAAAAAATTAAATCTTTCTAAAAGGGTTTTCGTTTTCCCAGTGCCAGCACCAGCATTTAAATATAAAGGTTGGAGAGGAAAATTAACTGCTTTTAATTGTTGATGATTTAGCATGGTTAAACTCCTTTTTTTTATCAAAAAAGAGAAAATAATATTTTTCTCTTTTTGAATTATTAAATGGTAAAAATTATTATTACTTTTTATAATTTTTGTAATAATATTTTTTACCGTTCGGATATATCACTAATGACTTTTTACCATTCTTTTGTGAATAGTAAATAACCTTTCCATCGGCATAAATTACTTTACGTAATCGTTGACGATTTTTAATATCGTAAGCCATTAGTTATTTTATCCACGTTACTTTAGTAGCGATAGGTGCAATATAACCAAATTTATACATAAGAAAAAGAATAACAAAAGAAAAGCCAACAAGGCTCAAAAAACTTTTTAAATTCATTTAATTTAAATCCTTTCTTTTTTTATTTATTAATGGTTAAATAACCATAATTTCCTAAAACAAAACATACAATACCGACAACAGCTATTACTGGAAATAAATAACTAAAACAAAATCTTGAAAAAGTCATTTTTCTTTTTCTAAACCCTCTATTTTGTCGAAAATATCTCGCCATTATAA
>NZ_AKIN01000088.1:0-483 GCF_000309405.1 Vaccinium witches'-broom phytoplasma str. VAC | reverse complement strand
TAAAGAAAAATTATTATTTTATTTAAAAAATTTTCATTTCCTTCAATTTGTTCTTTCCATTGATCTTTTGCTTCGATTTCTAAAGGCAAAAGAAAAAAAATAACCATAGCGACAAGTAAAAACAAAAGCAAAGAAAAAAATAATTGCTTAATCGCTTTTTTATCTAAATATTTATAAATTAAATAAGGAGTTATGCAAGCCCACCATGCAAAAGAACCAAAATAAACTATTATCATAAGAGAATAAAAACTGTTATACTCAATTTTAATGTATAAATCTAAAATTCTTTTTGTTTCTTCGTTCACAATTTTTCTAGTAAAAACTTGGAAAAAATGAGTTTTATAAATTATTTCCGAAGAAATAAAATAAACCAATTGATAAGCAATGATTAAAAATAGTCCACCTAATATAAAATTTTTTAATTTTATTTTTTCTTCTTCTCTTATTTTAAAATTTTCCCTTCACTAAGCAATTGATTAAAAA
>NZ_AKIN01000089.1:0-613 GCF_000309405.1 Vaccinium witches'-broom phytoplasma str. VAC | reverse complement strand
TTCATTAAACCTATTTTCGCCTATAACTATTTCCATAAACAAACCAAATCAACTATTAAACTAGTAAACTATCAAACCCTTCAAAAAGAATGGTTAAATACTCAACCTCCATTCAAAAGATACGATATCAACGTCATAAAGAAAGAAAATATCCCTAATATCTTAGAATATTTCAATATCCAAACTTCCGCCTATAATCTCGAAGAACCGTCATACAACCCTTATGGAAGTAAATTTTTCTTCAACAAATTAAAAAACCCTCCTCAAGGATTAATTGGAGTTTATTTTAAACCAAGAACTAATCCTTTTAACGAAAAATATCCTCATGAAGACAATGAATATATCTTAGAAGACCTTTTAAAATACGAAATCGCCATTGAAGAAGCTTTTATCTTTTGGGACTCCCAAGAAAAACCTCAAGAAATCAAACCTCAAATAAATTTAGTAGTTAGTAACATCTTCACTGATCAAAATAAAGAAGAAATGATTAATCAATACTTAATCAACAACAACATCATCAAAGAACCAAAATTGATTAAATTAGGTTGTTATAACGCCACTTCTCATACTGGTTTGGTCTTACCTTTGCCATCTAAAACTTTCCATGAAATTG
>NZ_AKIN01000090.1:0-351 GCF_000309405.1 Vaccinium witches'-broom phytoplasma str. VAC | reverse complement strand
TTAGTTTTATTGCGTTCGATAAATTTGCTTCATATTTTTCTCGAGTAGCTTCTAAATTCGCTATTTCTCTTTTAATTTTCATTATTTGTTCAACTATTTCTGTTGTTTGGCCTTGTAAATTTTGGATTTCATCTTGTAAACGTTTTTTATCGTCGGTGTTAGTTGTTATTTTTAGTTCTTCTTGTTTATCTTTTATTTCTTTGTCTTTGTTGTTTAATTCGGCTTCTTTTTGTTGAAGTTGACCTTTTAAAATAGTGATATTACCCGATGTATTTTTAAGTTGTTTTTTTATTTCTTTAATTTTATCTTCGTTTTTATCTAAGGTTTCTTTGATTTTAGCTTTTTGTTCTT
>NZ_AKIN01000091.1:0-523 GCF_000309405.1 Vaccinium witches'-broom phytoplasma str. VAC | reverse complement strand
TAAATACGCAGGTCAATTAGTAAATGTAATTGATAAAGCCATTGATAAGTACGATGAAGTCATTAATAACTACCAAGGACTAAAAGATAATTGGAAAGAAGAATTAAAAAAATGTGAAGATGAATTAAAAAGATTATATGAACAAAAAGAACTAACCCAAGAACAAAAAGCTAAAATAAAAGATGCTTTAACTAAAAATGAAGAAAAGATTAAAGAAATTAAAGAACAATTAAAAGAGGCATCAGATAATATTGAAATTTTAAAAGGCAAATTAATTGATTTAGAAAAACAAAAAACTGAAAAAGAAAAAGAAATCGCCAAAAAACAAGAAGAAACCAAACTAGCATCCACAGATGACAAAATTAGACTCAAGGCCGAAATCAAAAAATTACAAGATGAAGTTATAGAATTAGTCGGTCAAATCTCTTATGTTAAAAGAGATATCGGAAAATTAGAATCCGACCAAGAAATGTACGAAGGAATGTTATCCAACGCCATCAAATTAAGAGATTCCCTACAACGT
>NZ_AKIN01000092.1:0-660 GCF_000309405.1 Vaccinium witches'-broom phytoplasma str. VAC | reverse complement strand
ATTTCTAAAACAGCTTGATGTTGTTCATTGTAACCATCTAAAGAAGCGGAAAAAAGGTTAACTTGATCATCCACAAAAATAGCGTCTTCGAAAGTTAAATTAGTTTTTTGCATGAAAAATTTACGAGCGATGGGCTCCATTTTTTGGCCATGAAGAGTGTATTGATTAGCGGTAAAAGTGGTGCCAAAGAGTTTATCATGAACTAATTGTTCCATGGAACGAAAGGGATCTAACCCTGTAATGGAAGCGATTTCGGAAGCGTTGATGTATTTTTTTCGGTGTTGATACCATAATTTAGTGCGTTGATTTAAGTTTTTGATTCTCATAATATTCATTCTTTCTTAAATATTTTCTTTAATAATAATAAAAGATATTTTCCTAAATAATAAATAAACCGTAGAATGTGATAAAGACATTTAAAAAGAAAATCAATTAAATATAAAAGATGAGGAAGAAATAATAAAATAATTGTTAATAAACCTAAATTTAACCATTGATTTTGATAAGTAAAGAAATAATGACTGATAGTATTAAGGCTATTATTTAGCTTTGTTAACCAAGTATTAATGAAATGCCACATGATGATTTGGTTGCTTCGTGGTTAAATGTTGATAAAATTGAACTATTATTCCTTGTTTTAATTGGCGAATACTTAGTTTG
>NZ_AKIN01000093.1:0-519 GCF_000309405.1 Vaccinium witches'-broom phytoplasma str. VAC | reverse complement strand
CAAATTCTAATGTCAATATACCCCGAAATAACAATGTTAACAACAATATATTAACACAAATCAGAACTTTGCATGATTTGTTGTTAAATGAAGCAAACTTATTTCAAGAACTTTATAATGCTACTAGAGATAATCTGCCACAAGATATAATAATTAATTTAAAAAATCAAATAAGAAATATACATATACAATCTGAAAATATTAGAATAAATATTCTTTCGAATCAATAATAAAATAACTCAAATATAAACAAGACCCTCTCTCCCAGGGTCTTTTTCTTTTATCCCCCCACAACTGGCAAGGCCATTAAACCAAAAACCAAAGGAGGCAAAAATATATGAATCGAACCAAATCCTTAATCATTTCTTTATTAATCACTATTTTATTCGTTAAACCTATTTTTGCTCATAACTGTTTTCACAAACAAACAAAATCTAAAATCAAACTCGCCGACCACCAAACCCTTCAACAAGAATGGTTAAAAACCCAACCAAAAATGAAAAGATACGACATCAACGT
>NZ_AKIN01000094.1:0-478 GCF_000309405.1 Vaccinium witches'-broom phytoplasma str. VAC | reverse complement strand
GTAATGATGCAAAAGATGAGATTACTAGGTAAAAATTGAAAGATTTTTTTCATAAACATGGTTTTTGTTTCCTTTCCAAGTTTGTAGGTTGTTAAATAAAAAAGACCCTGAGGAGGGTCTTTGTTTATGTTTAAAAATTTAATTATTTTAACGTCTTCTATGATTATTTGGTTGATTTTGGTTGTTTTGTGTTTGATTTCTAATGATATTTATTTGTCTTTGATTTTGATCTATTCTTGTTTGAATATTTCTTAAGGTATTTATTTGTTCTTCTGAAGCATAAAGTGGTGTATTATTAATGGCTGAAATCATATCTCTTGTGTTAACAATAAATATTCTCTTTCTAATTGAACTCTTGTCATATTATTATCAAAATTTCTTAACATTTATTCTTGATTATTTAGTTGTCTTTGTTGATAAGTTATTATTTGTTGGTGTACTTGTTGTATTTGATTCAACAAAAAATTAATTTCTGTTA
>NZ_AKIN01000095.1:0-667 GCF_000309405.1 Vaccinium witches'-broom phytoplasma str. VAC | reverse complement strand
TTTTTAAAAAATAAAAAGAATTTAACAATTCGTTATCAACTAATCGATTTACATTTGCCATTAGTAAATAAATTAGTTAAGCAATTTAAATATTATCCGCGTGTCCTTCAAAAAAAGGATTTATACCAAGAAGGGATTTTAGGATTAATCAAAGCCCTCAATCATTACCAAGATTTAGGTTATGACTTCATTTCTTACGCCACGCCAACTATCAAATCAGAAATTAGAGAACTAATAAGAAAAAGCCATTCACCTTCTATTCCTCAAAAAAATCATAAAACTAATAATCTTTCTTTTCAAGAAAAAACATACGAACCTAATAAAATAAACAATCCTAATCCCCATCAATTATGGATCAAACAAGTTAATCATGAAATTTTTTTAAAAAAAATGAAAGCTAAATTAAGCAAAACCGAATTCAAAATTATCCATTTAAGTTTTGGTGTTCCTTTAGGAAATATCAATGAAGATTATCAAAGATGTTATAACAATGCCAAAATAGCTGAAAAGCTCAATTTATCTTTAAAACAAGTAAAAAACATGAAAGAAAAAGCTATCAAGAAATTAGAAAAATAAAAAAAAATAAAGTCTTCATGTCCGTAATGACGTTAAACTATAATTCTTTGACGTTAGCCCAAGAGGACAGCGGAAAAATCAAGTCCCATAA
>NZ_AKIN01000096.1:0-786 GCF_000309405.1 Vaccinium witches'-broom phytoplasma str. VAC | reverse complement strand
AAAGAATTTAGAAATACGAAATCAATTAATCGAACTTCATTTACCTTTAATAAAAAAGATAGTTCAAAAGTTTAAATATTATCCGCGTGTCCTTCAAAAAGAGGATTTATATCAAGAAGGAATTTGCGGATTAATCAAAGCCCTCAATAATTACGAAGATTTAGGTTATGGCTTCATTTCTTACGCAACTCTAACTATCAAATCGGAAATAAGAGAACTAATAAGAAAAAGCCATTCTCCTTCAATCCCACAAAAAAATCATAAAAAGGATAATCTTTCTTTTCAAGAAGAGTTTTGTGAACCATATCAAATAAATAAACTAAATCCTCATCAATTATGGTTAAAACAAGTTAATCATGAAATTTTTTTAAAAAAAATGAAAGCTAAATTAAGCGAAACCGAATTCAAAATTATCCATTTAAGTTTTGGTGTTCCTTTAGGAAATATCAACGAAGATTATCAAAGATGTTATACCAACACCGAAATAGCTGAAAAACTTAATTTATCTTTAAAACAAGTAGAAAACATTAAAAACATCGCTATCAAAAAATTAAAAAAACGTTAAAACCTATCGCTCGTCCGTAATGACGTTAAACTAGTTATTTGAAACAATAAAAAATAAAAATCAGATATACTTTCAAAGTAATCTTTTTTTTATATCAAAACCAAGTATAAAATTTTTGAAACAACAGTAATAAACGATTCCAACATCAACAAATTAGATAGTCGTTCAATACATTTGTTTTCAAAAGTTTTATTTATTAATAATGAAATTTATTTATCAAT
>NZ_AKIN01000097.1:0-503 GCF_000309405.1 Vaccinium witches'-broom phytoplasma str. VAC | reverse complement strand
AACATTATTAACATATTTACTTAAATCATGATCATAATAAGTAGTTATTTTATTAATTCCCTTTAAATTTAATTCATAATTAATAAAAGCCGCTTTTGTTTCGTATAAATTTTTAATTCTATTTTCTTGCATACCTGATAAAAGACGGTATAAATGCAAATTAAAAAATTTCGAAAAACAACCTGTACCATAATCAGTAGTTTTGAAAAAAAATAAATTATTCTCATAATGTTTGATAATTTGTTCTTTTTCAAAATTACTCAAAAATTTATTATTCATAAATTTTTCATTAATTAAATTAAATGTTTTTTGAGCATGAAAAGATAATGTAACATCTTTTTTATTCATAGTGTAATCGTTTAAATTTAATAACATTTTTATCCTCCTTATAATTTATATTTGTAAAAAAAATCAATATTAACATGTATAAAGTTGCTACGAATAAAATTAATTATATTAAAGTTTGAAAGTCTACGTACTGCTGCGCGAGCTCTAATTCAGCT
>NZ_AKIN01000098.1:0-232 GCF_000309405.1 Vaccinium witches'-broom phytoplasma str. VAC | reverse complement strand
TCGATATTTGATATTATCGTTGTATCTTTTATCTATCATTATTATTAATCGATATAAAAAAATCTTTTCTTAATTTAATTTAATAATTAAATAAATTTTAATTTTTAAATTAACTGCCTTACCAGTTATAGTTATGTGTTGTGTTTTTCAATAAATAATATATTGGTTAAGAATAACCTTAATAATTATTTAATAGTATTAAAAAACCTTTAAAGAGTTATAATTATTAATA
>NZ_AKIN01000099.1:0-1155 GCF_000309405.1 Vaccinium witches'-broom phytoplasma str. VAC | reverse complement strand
AAATAATTTTTTCTAAAAGGTATTTGTTTTAGAAAAATTAGTTGTTTTCATTCGGAACTATTTTGCTGGGGCTCACCCGTTTAAAAGATGATTTTATTTGTCTTTATGTAGGCAGATTATCTGAAGAAAAAGAGATTAATTATTTAATCGAAGGTTTTACTGCGTTTCATCTTAACCATCCTCAAAGTAAGTTTGTTATTATTGGCGATGGCCCAGATAAAATTAATTTAACCAAAAAAGTTAAAAAACTCGGTTTAACTGATAAAATAATTTTTTTAGGTTTTGTGGCTTATCAACAATTGGGTTTATATTATCAATTAGGCGATGTTTTCCTTAATGCTTCTTTATTTGAAACACAAGGATTAACTTATATTGAATCTCTGGCCGCTTCTTTGCCTTTGTTAGTGCGTTATGATCCAGTGTTGGAAGGCGTTATTCAAGAGGGCGAAAATGGTTTATTTTACCACACTCAAGAAGAATTAATAAAAGAAGTTAACTCTTTTATTTCAAGACCCTCAAGAAAGGCAAAAATTAGCTCTTAAAGCTAAAGAATCAGTCGCCATTTATAGTCAAGAAATATTTGCTCAAAAAATCATCCAAGTTTATCAACAATCTTTAGTTCATTATCAAAAAGAAATTTCGGAACCAAACAACTATTAATGTTTTTGGTCCAAATTTTTTTTTACTATAAAAACGGACTTTTTCCTTAAATTGATACTTTTTTTATAAAATAAAAAGAAAAAAGATTTTTTTTGGTTTATTTTTATTATGTTTATTTTTGTTATAATGAATATTAATATTATCAAAAAAGATAATTTACTGTTATTTCTCGCTCAAGTTTTTTGATAATATAAAAAAAGAAATAAAGACAAAAGAATCAACGGGTGAGCCCCAGCAAAAGTGGATCCAAAAGGAAACAACTAATTGAACCAAATTGTTTATTAATTAAAATAAACAGTTTGGTTTTTTTATTTAGCCAAACTTAAAAAAGGAGTTTTAAAAAAATGAACGAACAAGAAGCAGCAGCAATTTTATTTTCGTTAAATATGCATGAACAAACCCACAACAAAAAGAAAAAACAATCTAAAATCTATACAGGTATTGATTCTAAAGGTTTTATTGACACTCTTTGCCTTAAAAAGCCCAAAAAAAAGC
>NZ_AKIN01000100.1:0-241 GCF_000309405.1 Vaccinium witches'-broom phytoplasma str. VAC | reverse complement strand
AAAATTAAGTAAAAATGATGTTTTATGAAAAAGTTTTTTTAAAATATTAACACATTGAGTGTTAGGGTTAAGTTGTTTAATGTGGTAAAAATCTTCGTTAGTTAACATCTTTCTTCCTTTCTCAAGAAAAAAAAGACCTTTTTTAAGGTCTTTTCTTCTTAATTTTTTTCGTTTTCCAAGTAATGGTTCCATCAGGTTTGATGGTTTTAATTTTTCCATTATGGTAATAAAAATAAAGATT
>NZ_AKIN01000101.1:0-296 GCF_000309405.1 Vaccinium witches'-broom phytoplasma str. VAC | reverse complement strand
AAGAAAATAGAAGAATATAAAGATAAATTACAAAACGATAAAATCGAGGAGGCTTTTGGTCAATCAATTAAGGTAGTTAGAAAAATCGAACAAGAAGAAAATTCCGTTATCGAAGAATACGAAAAAATAACTATAGAACTAAAAAACAAAAGAGATCAATTAGATAAAGAAACCAAAAAAGAAGAAACAAAAATAACACAAATAGAACAACTAGAAATAAAATTAGAACCTATCGATGAAGAAATAAATACAATTAAAGAAGAATTAAAACAACTAAACCCTAATTATCAAAGAGT
>NZ_AKIN01000102.1:0-239 GCF_000309405.1 Vaccinium witches'-broom phytoplasma str. VAC | reverse complement strand
AAAAAAACACACAATTATTGGTAAGGACACCAAAAGAAATAAAAAAATAAAGGAGACAAAATGAAAAAAAGATATCCTATTTTATTAACCATTTCCTATTTATTTTTCATCATTAGTAATATTATGGCTTTATTTTTCAATTTTGAATTAGGATTAAAATTTAACGCTACAATCGCCATCTTTTCTGATATTTTCTTTTTATTTTATTTATGGAATAAGGAGAAGAAAGATGAAAATCA
>NZ_AKIN01000103.1:0-242 GCF_000309405.1 Vaccinium witches'-broom phytoplasma str. VAC | reverse complement strand
GATTTATTAATTTATTTAGATATTGACCCGCTCATCGGAAGAACTAGAAAGAAAAAACAAAAAAACCATCAAAGAGATCTGATTGAAAAACAATCCTTAACCTATTTTCAAACCGTTCGCCAAGGATACGATCATTATTTAACTCATTATGCTAACGACATTAAGAAATTAATTTTAAACGGAAGTGATCCCATTCCATCCAATATCCAAAAAATTATGAAATATCTAGGAGAAAGATAATG
>NZ_AKIN01000104.1:0-239 GCF_000309405.1 Vaccinium witches'-broom phytoplasma str. VAC | reverse complement strand
AGTCAAACACCTACTTTTCATTTCAGTTATCGTTTTTTTGAAGCTTTACCATATATTAAAAAAACAAAAACCATTATTATTCATGAAGGTTTTTTTGATGTCATCAGTTGTTGGCAAAATGGTATTAAAAACGTGGTCGGTCTCATTTGTGTCGCCCAATTACTTTCCCAATCTCAATTAGAAATTCTCAAAAAAGAAAAGATTAAAGTGATTATCGCCTTAGATAACGACGAGACAGG
>NZ_AKIN01000105.1:0-288 GCF_000309405.1 Vaccinium witches'-broom phytoplasma str. VAC | reverse complement strand
ATAAAAAAGGGTTAAACATTATTTATTATCGCCAAGAAGACTTAAAATATATTCAATTCTTTTTAACAAAAGATAAACAAGGTTATCGGGTGAAAAAGCTACATCCCAAATATAAATATATACCTAAACAACAAGAATGACACTTTTATGACACTTCACTGACACTTTTGTGACACTTCAATGACACTTTTATGACGCTTCACTGACAATTTTATGACAGTTTGTCTTTGAAAATAATCTATATAAAGATTAACTCATTTAAGGAGTGATATTTGATATTTTATATCG
>NZ_AKIN01000106.1:0-247 GCF_000309405.1 Vaccinium witches'-broom phytoplasma str. VAC | reverse complement strand
ATTTTTATCAAAACCATTTCCGCGAAGTTTCTTATTTCCAACCTAAATATAAATCCCTCAATAATTTCAGTCAAACACCTACTTTTCATTTCAGTTATCGTTTTTTTGAAGCATTACCTTTTATTAAACAAACGAAAACCATCATTATTCATGAAGGTTTTTTTGATGTCATTAGTTGTTGGCAAAACAATATTAAAAACGTGGTCGGTCTCATTTGTGTCACTCAACTACTTTCTCAATCTCAACT
>NZ_AKIN01000107.1:0-233 GCF_000309405.1 Vaccinium witches'-broom phytoplasma str. VAC | reverse complement strand
ATTAAGGTCTTTTGTTAGTTTTTTTAGTTTTAAAAATTCTTTTTGTTTTCCAGGTAATGGTGCCATCTTTATGAATAGTTTTGATTTTTCCATTAGAAAAATAGATGTAAGTGTTGCCGTTTTGGCATATTTTCTTAGTTATGATCGCCATTTGATAGTACTCCTATTTGTTTAATAATTTGTTTGACATTGGTTTTGATAGAATCACTTCCGTTTAAAATTAATTTCTTAAT
>NZ_AKIN01000108.1:0-244 GCF_000309405.1 Vaccinium witches'-broom phytoplasma str. VAC | reverse complement strand
CTTATTTAAAACAATTAAGTAAAATTAAATAATTAATTAATACTTTTAGACCTTCAATTTGAAGGTCTTTTTTTATGCCCAAATTAAGATTAAAAGGAGAAAACAATGATGAAATTAATCGTTTTTGAAGGACTCGACGGGAGCGGAAAAACTTCTCTTATCAATTATCTTCAACCCCAATTAAAAACCCCTCATCAACTGTATCAAGGTTTAGGGAGTAGTTCTCTTGGGAAGGAAATTAGAG
>NZ_AKIN01000109.1:0-237 GCF_000309405.1 Vaccinium witches'-broom phytoplasma str. VAC | reverse complement strand
ATCAATAATATCGTAATCTCGAACACATTTCCAACAATGAATTTTATTATTTGAAGTGAAATGACAACAAGTAGGATTCTTTCCTTGATGGATGGGACAAGAAAAACGGTGATTGATGTTGAAGTTTAACGGTAAAATATTTAATTTTTTTAATAAAACTGACATGGGGAAATGAGTTTGGATGTGTTTTATTTTTTCTTGATAATTCATTGATTTGACTCCTTAATAACTTTCTAA
>NZ_AKIN01000110.1:0-276 GCF_000309405.1 Vaccinium witches'-broom phytoplasma str. VAC | reverse complement strand
ATTTGTTCGTTGTTTGAATTGATATATTGTTTTTCTAAATCATGACTGAGACGGCCGATTAATTGAACTTTGTTTAACATAATTTTATTTTTCTTTCTTTTTGATATATTTTTTTAATTTTTTCATTATTAAAACTTTTTAAAACAAATGTATTGGGCGATTATCTAATTTTTTGATGTTGGAATCGTTTATTACCGTTGTTTCAAAAATTTTATGCTTGGTTTTTGTACAAAAAAAAGATTACTTTGAAAGTAATCTGGTTTTTATTTTTTTATT
>NZ_AKIN01000111.1:0-256 GCF_000309405.1 Vaccinium witches'-broom phytoplasma str. VAC | reverse complement strand
AGCAGTTTTATTTGTTATGCCAAACTATTAAAAATAAATTTAAAAAACATATTTTTAAAAAACCACCTCTGTCTGATTTAAATTTATTACAAAATAATTTTTATGCTTCTGGACCTTATGAAAAATTATGTACTGATATTACTACTTTAATCTATGGACCTCAATACGAAAAAAAACTTTATTTATCCGCGATTATGGATTTATATAATCGAGAAATTATTGCTTATACCATAGCCAATAAACAAGATCTATCTTT
>NZ_AKIN01000112.1:0-234 GCF_000309405.1 Vaccinium witches'-broom phytoplasma str. VAC | reverse complement strand
TCTTAAAAATCATTAGTCCTTCTTTTGAAAACAAAGATCCTTATCATAAACATCTATACTACCAAGAAATCTTTGATAAATTAAGAAAATTTATGGCTTTTATTCCTCATCAATCAAATAAAACCTTATTAACTTTAAATCAAATGTCCTCTGTCCATCCTGAATTTTTTGAAATTGATCAACAATCCAAACAAAAAATTCAAGAAGAATATTATCCGCCTATCAGAAACTTTC
>NZ_AKIN01000113.1:0-253 GCF_000309405.1 Vaccinium witches'-broom phytoplasma str. VAC | reverse complement strand
GAAGCAATTACTACTAATGAAGAAGTAGTTTTATCACCTCAAATCGGTAAATTCCAATTAAAACCAAGAAAAGCCTACATCGGTAGAAACCCTAAAACAAAGAAAAAATTAAAAATTCCTGCCAAAACAGTAGTCGCTTTTAAACTTTCAAAATCCATTAAAGATAAAGTGAAAGAACTAAAATTAAAATAAATTCAAAGGAGAACCAATATGTCAAAAATAATTATCAAAAAAACTAAAAATAAATCAAAAA
>NZ_AKIN01000114.1:0-239 GCF_000309405.1 Vaccinium witches'-broom phytoplasma str. VAC | reverse complement strand
TTTTTTGGTAGAAAGGAACTAAGATGACTATCAAAAAGAAATCAAATAAAAATTCAACTAATTTAATCATAATCATCATAACATCTATGATCTTATTTTTAGGGACTTATGTTTGGATTCATCATCAAACTTTAACGGAAACTGAAACAAACCTCATAACCCATCATAAAAAATTAGAAATCCAAAATAAAAATCTCCAAGAAATGAAAGACAAACTCCAACAAAACAAAGATATAATT
>NZ_AKIN01000115.1:0-247 GCF_000309405.1 Vaccinium witches'-broom phytoplasma str. VAC | reverse complement strand
ATGTTAACTAACGAAGATTTTTACCACATTAAACAACTTAACCCTAACACTCAATGTGTTAATATTTTAAAAAAACTTTTTCATAAAACATCATTTTTACTTAATTTTCATGAATATATGAATCATCATCACGATTTACTTAATCAATATTTAATTAATAACAACTATCACTCTCAAAGCCAAAAAGTCATCCGCGGTAAAATCAATGAATATCTTATTTTACTCTATTTTCAAAACAAAGGAATCA
>NZ_AKIN01000116.1:0-232 GCF_000309405.1 Vaccinium witches'-broom phytoplasma str. VAC | reverse complement strand
GATAAACTCTTTGGCACTACTTTTACCGCTAATCAATACACTCTTCATGGCCAAAAAATGGAACCCATCGCTAGAGAATTTTTCATTCAAAAAACTCATTTAACTTTTGAAGACGCGATTTTCACTGATGATCAGGTTAACCTTTTTTCCGCCTCTTTAGATGGTTACAATGAACAACATCAAGCTGTTTTAGAAATTAAATGTCCTTTTGTGAACGAAAACCAAGAAGATC
>NZ_AKIN01000117.1:0-230 GCF_000309405.1 Vaccinium witches'-broom phytoplasma str. VAC | reverse complement strand
ATTAGAACCTATCGATGAAGAAATAAATACAATTAAAGAAGAATTAAAACAACTAAACCCTAATTATCAAAGAGTCCAAAAAAGAATTAAACAAACTAATCAAAACAAAATCCCTGAATTAATATCTATCCCAGCATAAAAAACTTTAAAATTAACACAATAAAAATGTATAATAGTAGTAATGAATTTCTTTAAAAGATAATATCAATTCCTACTATTATCGGAAAGGC
>NZ_AKIN01000118.1:0-242 GCF_000309405.1 Vaccinium witches'-broom phytoplasma str. VAC | reverse complement strand
CATCAACAATTAGCCTTGGAATTACACCAAGCAACCAAAAAGGGTGTTAAATGGTTATATACCAATTACGAAACAACCCCAATTCTTCATTTATTTTCAAACTGTAACATCATCAAAACAAAAACAACAACGAACCAACATCTTACCAATAAAAACATCAATCAAGAAATCATTATTAAAAATTATGAGTAGAAATAAAAATTTTCACCATTATTTACCATCATTCAATTGGATATGAAACT
>NZ_AKIN01000119.1:0-232 GCF_000309405.1 Vaccinium witches'-broom phytoplasma str. VAC | reverse complement strand
TATCTCTTTACTTTTAACGCCCAAAAAAGAAAAAAGATTATCGAATTGTCTGATTCTTTAGAACCCTATCAAGCCATCCGTAATTGGAAACGTGAAAATAATTTATATACTTCTCCCCCATTAATCAAAGAAGGTGAATACGAAGAAGAAATTAAAGAAGCTGAAATTTCTTTTGAAATTACTTCTCCTTCCTATAAAAAATTTAATATTCCTTTTAAAATTAAACTCGTTT
>NZ_AKIN01000120.1:0-250 GCF_000309405.1 Vaccinium witches'-broom phytoplasma str. VAC | reverse complement strand
AAATACTCATCCCTTTGATAAAATCAAATCTCAAACTGAGATCATCAAAGAATTACTCGCCTATCTTCAAACCCATTTTCCCCAAGATCACTTTACGAAAGAATCACTATCTTTTTTAAGTGATAATTTTAATGAGGAAAACAACCTTGATTTCTTAGCTAAATTAAAACATACCTATACCCAAGAAAAACTGTTCCAACAACTCTTAAAAATCATTAGTCCTTCTTTTGAAAATAAAGATCCTTATCAT
>NZ_AKIN01000121.1:0-258 GCF_000309405.1 Vaccinium witches'-broom phytoplasma str. VAC | reverse complement strand
TTCTTAAACGACAACAAATCCCTTTTTCTTTCATGATGAGATAAACTTTTTTCTTAGTGATGGGTTCATTAAATGCTTTTTGGTATAAATCAGTGATTTTACGATGGCCAAATAAATATTCATGCATTTTACATAAAGCTTTAATCCGTTTTTGTTGTAAAAGATCATTTTCTTCTTTTTCTTTTAGTTTATTTTTAACTTTTAACCAATAATAATAAGTACTTCTTTTAATTTGAATTGTTTTTAAAATGGTGGTTA
>NZ_AKIN01000122.1:0-248 GCF_000309405.1 Vaccinium witches'-broom phytoplasma str. VAC | reverse complement strand
AAACCTCTTAAAAACAACTGTCACCATCTTCGCCAAAAACCGAGGTCAAGGCGAAACTAGAAGAAATCAAATCAATCAAGAAGACTTAAAACAAGCTTACAAACTGATAATCTCACAAGATGACACCATTTAAACACTATCGAACAAGAAATTAAAAAGAAAGGAGGTAAACAATTATGAAAACACCTTTAGACCTAATTAAAACTTATCTAACCTTTAAATCTTATTTCACTTGGTTTTTAATGGCT
>NZ_AKIN01000123.1:0-314 GCF_000309405.1 Vaccinium witches'-broom phytoplasma str. VAC | reverse complement strand
ATTACCAAAGAAACTTTAGACTCATATCTTAACGACATCGACCGCGACCTAGCCAAACTCGACGCCGACCAAAAAGACTACCAAAAGAAACTAGAAGAATATAACACTCGTAATATTGAAGATAATTTAACGCAAGAACATAGAAAGTTAGAAAACATTATCGAAAATATTAATAAAGATAGAATTTCTGTCATTAATGATTACGTTCAAATAATTACAGAACTAAAAAATAAAAGAGACCAATTTAATAAAGAATCCGAAAAAGATAAGACAAGATTCTTACAACAAGAACAATTAGAAATAAAATTAGAACC
>NZ_AKIN01000124.1:0-244 GCF_000309405.1 Vaccinium witches'-broom phytoplasma str. VAC | reverse complement strand
TATTCGATAGCGTTTAAAAGGTGTCATCTTGTGAGATTATCATTTTGTAAGCTTGTTTTAAGTCTTCTTTATTGATTTCATTTCTTCTAGTTTCGCCTTGACCTCGGTTTTTAGCGAAGATAATGACTGCTTGCTTTAAGAGGTTTTCTAGAGTACGATTGGCTTTTTTGAATGATTGGTCATGTGGCAATTTCTCTAAAGATTCGTTAATTACTTCGTATAAATATTGTTTGGCTTCTTCGCT
>NZ_AKIN01000125.1:0-241 GCF_000309405.1 Vaccinium witches'-broom phytoplasma str. VAC | reverse complement strand
AAAAAACTTTACCTGATGGCGTATGGATGGAATATAATCCTGTTAACGAAAAATTAATAAAACGTAAAAATATTGATGGTTCTATTGAAGAATTTGATACTAATGAAGAAAAATACAAAGAAACAGATAAAGAAGGTAATATTAAATATTTCAAAACTAAAATTTATCAAACAGTTGCAGATTTTAAAAAATTAGAAGCTAATATTGATGATTTAAGAAAAATTGGTTTTACAATTAAAGA
>NZ_AKIN01000126.1:0-234 GCF_000309405.1 Vaccinium witches'-broom phytoplasma str. VAC | reverse complement strand
TACTGCAACATTATTGTTTTTTGTTTTTTGGATTGGTAGTATGGCTTATAAATATCATTTAGAAACCGAAGAAAGAAGAATAACTCTAGATAAAAATATTTCTGAAGAGGCTAAAAAATTAAATAGCGCTTTACATGAGGAAAATATAAAGTTAAAACAAGAAATTGAACATTTAAAAAGCACTCCTTATAAATTAATAAGAGATACTGGTGAAATAGAATATTATAATTTATT
>NZ_AKIN01000127.1:0-255 GCF_000309405.1 Vaccinium witches'-broom phytoplasma str. VAC | reverse complement strand
GCTTTCGTGTTCCAGCCCCTGATTCTAATTTCTTGACTAGTGTCGTTTTTCATTTCTTTTCTCCTTTTTATTTGTTTTTTTTGTTATAAAAATAAAAACCCTAAATAGTTAAATTTAGGGCATATTTGCTTTTATGATAATGTGTTAAATGTTATTATGCATGTAAGGTTTAATATATTAGTTAAAAAAGCAATAATTTTAATCAATTATTTCTACTTTGTCTTCTCCAAAGAAATGAACGGCTAAATCGACGAT
>NZ_AKIN01000128.1:0-276 GCF_000309405.1 Vaccinium witches'-broom phytoplasma str. VAC | reverse complement strand
AAATGATCTTTCTGAAGAAGAAAAAAATAAAATTGAAAAAATAAAAAATAGTTTGAAAATTTCATTAAGTTTTTTAAATGAAGAACAAAAAGTAATTGACGAATACCAAAACAAATGCGATGATTATAATAAAAAAATAAGCCAACTTAACCCCCAAGATAAATTTGATAAAATAAAAATAAAATCCTTAACCGAACAACTTCAACGCGCCGAAGATTACAAAAAACTATTAGAAGAACGATATAAAGATGTCCAAAAACAATATCAAGATAATAT
>NZ_AKIN01000129.1:0-323 GCF_000309405.1 Vaccinium witches'-broom phytoplasma str. VAC | reverse complement strand
CGTTAGGGGTGGTTTTCGTTTGCCAACCTCCGATTCTAATTTCTTGACTAGTGTCGTTTTTCATTTCTTTTCTCCTTTTATTTGGTTTATTGTTATAAAAATAAAAAACCTAAATGGTTAAATTTAGGGGTATATGTGCGTATTTGGGGTTATGTTAATAATGTTATTATTCATGTATGTTTAATATATTAATTTAAAAAAGTAATAATTTTTAATTAATTACTTCAACTTTGTCTTCGCCAAAGAAATGAACGGCTAAATCGACGATGATTTTCTTTTTCGCCTCTTCATAACTGATGTATGGAGCTAAAAAACATTTTTGA
>NZ_AKIN01000130.1:0-262 GCF_000309405.1 Vaccinium witches'-broom phytoplasma str. VAC | reverse complement strand
ACAGTTTTTCTTGGGTATAAGTATGTTTTAAGTTATCTAAGAAATCAAGGTTATTTTTTTCATTAACATCATTACTTAAAAAAGATAATGATTCTTTCGTAAAGTTATCTTGGGGGAAATGGGTTTGAAGATAAGCGAGTAATTCTTCGATTATCTCAGTTTGAGATTTGATTTTATCAAAGGGATGATTAGTTGTTTTTCCTAAAGTTAAATATTTTAAGGCTTGAAAGATTTTGGTATGTTGTTTATCTAAAAAAGATTG
>NZ_AKIN01000131.1:0-230 GCF_000309405.1 Vaccinium witches'-broom phytoplasma str. VAC | reverse complement strand
TTTTTTTTATTTTTGTTGAAGATTTTTGGAATAAAAAAGGATCGCGATAAAATAAAATACTTTTCATTTGGCCAAAAAAGTTTTCAATGACCGCGTTATCTCTAGGCGTTGCTTTGCGTGACATACCAATAAGAAAACCTTTTTTGGTTAAAGTATGTTGGATTTTTAAAGATTGATAAACTGAACCTTGGTCTGAGTGGATAATACAAGGATTTTTTAGTTTAGGCATT
>NZ_AKIN01000132.1:0-334 GCF_000309405.1 Vaccinium witches'-broom phytoplasma str. VAC | reverse complement strand
AAAAATTTATTACACAAGTGGAATGTCAATCTATTCAATATTTAGATTTTAAAAAAAATAATGAAAAGGAATAATTAAGGGATATGCAACAAATAATGATTAATATTTTTTTATTTTTATAATTCATACTGTAAATTTATAATTCTTTTCTATTAATTTTTTTAATATTTTTGCTATTTGTTTTTTTTGCGAGTTCGAAGTGTAAAAATTTGTGCTTTTGATGACGTTTTTTTAATAAAATTCGAGTACAAATAATCGGTCTCAGCGGGTTGTTTCTTATAATTCATTCCTTTTTAACAACCTTTCTTCATTTTGGAATTAATTTTTAATAATT
>NZ_AKIN01000133.1:0-241 GCF_000309405.1 Vaccinium witches'-broom phytoplasma str. VAC | reverse complement strand
CTTGATGTTGTTCATTGTAGCCGTCTAAAGATGCGGAAAAAAGGTTAACTTGATCATCAGTAAAAATGGCGTCTTCAAAAGTTAAATTAGTTTTTTGAATGAAAAACTGCCGAGCGATAGGTTCCATCTTTTGTCCATGTAGTGTATATTGATTAGCGGTAAAAGTAGTTCCAAAGAGTTTATCATGAACTAATTGTTCCATGGAACGAAAGGGGTCTAACCCCGTAATGGAAGCGATTTC
>NZ_AKIN01000134.1:0-245 GCF_000309405.1 Vaccinium witches'-broom phytoplasma str. VAC | reverse complement strand
GAATAAGTAAGTTCTCTAGTGGATCATTGTGTTATTAAATCTCTTTATTATATGTTACTTGTATATTTCTTATTTATCACTTTTTTGTTTTTTATATAGTTAAAAATATTGACCCTGATATCTTAATATTTGAAAACAGTTTCCGTATTATTAAATAAATTTTCCGGTTTATGAATATTATATAGGTACAATATGCCACTATTGGAAGCTGTAGGGATGTCCATTACCGGAAAGAACTTCACAGT
>NZ_AKIN01000135.1:0-251 GCF_000309405.1 Vaccinium witches'-broom phytoplasma str. VAC | reverse complement strand
GAATTAAATGTTAAGAGAAAAATTATTTAAAGATTTTTTAAAAAATAAAAAGAATTTAGAAATTCGTAATCAATTAATCGAACTTCATTTACCTTTAGTCAAAAAACTAACTTATCAATTTAAATATTACCCTAAAGTTTTAACTAAAGAGGATTTATACCAAGAAGGGGTTTTAGGATTAATCAAATCCCTAAATAATTACCAAGATTTAGGTTATGGCTTCATTGCTTACGCTACTCCAACCATCAAAT
>NZ_AKIN01000136.1:0-230 GCF_000309405.1 Vaccinium witches'-broom phytoplasma str. VAC | reverse complement strand
TTTTTAAAAAAAATGAAAGCTAAATTAAGCGAAACCGAATTCAAAATTATCCATTTAAGTTTTGGTGTTCCTTTAGAGAATATTAATGAAGATTATCAAAGATGTTATATCAACTCCGAAATCGTTGAAAAACTCAATTTATCTTTAAAACAAGTAGAAAATATTAAAAACATCGCTATCAAAAAATTAAAAAAACGTTAAAACCTATCGTTCGTCCGTAATGACGTTAA
>NZ_AKIN01000137.1:0-18771 GCF_000309405.1 Vaccinium witches'-broom phytoplasma str. VAC | reverse complement strand
TTTTTAAAAAAAGGTTGACAATTAATTTTTTTATGTTATTATTAAATTAAATTAATAACTAATCTTTCCGAAAAAAACCATTTTTTTCGGAAAGATTAGTTGTTTTAAATTGGTGCCATGGCGCCATTATAGTAGGGTTCGCCCATGTAATGTGGCCCCATTTTGTAAGACACAAAAATATAGGAGACAAAAATATTCTATGGTATATAAAAAAAGTTTGAAACATAACTCAATAATAAAATACACAAGAAGATTATTTTTAATTTTATTTTTTTTAGTTTTAATCACAGGAAGAACACATTTATTAAATGCTACTAATGACAGCGACAAACAAAAATTGGAAGATGTAATTGTTAATAAAGAGTTAGATTCTATTCAATGCTCCGACCCTAAAAAACCCACAAGAGAAGAAATTTTACAAGCAGTTCATGGCAAAAACCCTAATATTCCAATTGATGATATTCACATTAAAGTAATATTTGATGGTTTATGGCCTTACAAAAAAGCTTCTCTTTTTCCATCTAATCCAGATTCTCAAAATAATCCCTACAAAGGACAAGCCGATCTGAATTATTCCACTGGTTTTGAACCGGCAGATCTTTCTCAAGTCATCACTTCCGGCAATATAGGTAATGTAGTTTGTTCGAACCCTCAAGAGCCCACAAAAGAGGAAATTTCAAACCGAATAACGCAAAAATACAATAAATTCGCCCCAGATGAAGTAAATATAATTGTAGATTCTCAGAATCCCACCACTAAAGCATCAGTAAAGGCCAACGCCGATAGTGTGAGTTATAATCCCGGATCTTCAGTTGATTTAACTTATAAAACTGTTGCTAAACTAACAGAATTATCCACCATCATAACTTCCGGCGAGATAGGTAATGTAGTTTGTTCGGATCCTAAAGAGCCCACAAAAGAGGAAATTTTAAACCAAATAACGAAAAAATATAATAATGTTTTTAAAGAAGATGTAGAAGTGGTTTTAGATCCTAATAATTCCACCACTAAAGCAATTGTAAAAACTAAACCTGATAGCAATAATTACAATCCCGGATCTTCAGTTGATTTAACTTATCAAACTGTTGCTAATTCTCCGCAAGAAAAGGTTTCTGATTATAATTGGTTAACCGAAATATGGTTCTGGATTTTAACTATGGTAATTGCTGTTTCCGGAGCTTCCGCTTACGGCGTAATAGTCAAAATTAAAAAGAAAAAAAATTCACATCACCATAAATAAAAAAAAGACCTTTTAAAAGGTCTTTTTTTTATGTCTTTAAATCTTTAAACTGCTTTTTTCATTTTTTGTAACATAATTCTTTTTAATTCATGTTTTTGTAAAAAAGCAATTAATAAATCGTTTTTAGAAGTAGTTAATTCTGTTTCTTTTAAATCAAAAGTTAAAGGCACTAAAGTGTTAACTGTAATTAAAAAACGATTCAAAAAAACTTTTTCTTGAAATTTTTTTAAATTATCTTTTAGTTTAAGCGCTAGTTGTTCTAAATTAAGATAAATATTTTCTAAATTACCAAATTGGTTTAATAATTTAATAGCCGTTTTAGTACCTACAGAAGACACTCCTTTAATGTTATCTGAAGAATCTCCCACTAAACTTTTAAAATCCACTATTTGAGCAGGTTTTAACTGATATTCTTCCCATAATTTTGAGATATCATAAGAAACTACTTTTTTCAAACCTTGTTTAATTAAAATCACAGTTATATTTTCATCAATTAATTGTAAAAAATCTTTATCACTAGAATAAATAGTGGTAGTGATGTTTTTATCGCTTGCTTGTTTAGCTAAAGTAGCTATAATATCGTCAGCTTCATAAGTTGGTTGAGCATAATGTTTAACACCTGAAAGAGTTAAATATTCTTTAATTAAATCTATTTGGTCAATTAAATCTTGGGGAGCGGTCGGACGACCTTTTTTATAATCTCCATAAATTTCATGTCTTTGTGTTTTGTCAGGAGAATCAAAAGCCACACAAATATGATGATGAGTTTTTTCTAAAATTTTTTCAAACATATTAATAAAAACCATCAAAGCATTTACATTTTTTCCTTGAGAGTTTAAAGTAGGTGTTTGTTGACTATAAGCGGTAGCGTAATAAGCTCTAAACATTAAAGAATTTCCGTCTACCAAGATTAAATGTTGCATTTTTTATTTAATTCTCCATCGTTATCTTAGCTTCTTTAAAAAAGTAAAAAAATTTTGTTTAATTTTGATCCATAAATTGTTTTAATAATTCTTCAGGGTTATCTAAAGCGCTTAACTTATCAGGATCCATATTGCCCATTTTTTTAGAAATTTGTTTTTGTTTTTCGATAAAATCCATTAATAAATTCACATCTTTTAATTTATTGCCGGAACCTTTTGCGATACGACTACGACGACGATTATTAGATTGTATTAATTGCGGTTGTAAGCGCTCTTCTTTAGTCATGCTTTGAATAATAGTTTCAAATTGGGCAATAATATCTTTATCTAACATCGGCATATTTCTTATTTTAGAACCTATTCCAGGAATAAAATTTAAAATCTTTTTCATAGAACCTATTTTTTTTAAAAGTTTGAATTGTCTTTGTAAGTCGTTGTAATTATAATCGTCTTGCAATAAACGGTCCATTAGTTTTTTATCTTGTTCGGAATTAACCTTATCTTCTACTTTTTCGATTAAAGTTAATATATCTCCCATCCCTAAAAGACGTGAAGACATTCTGTCCGGATAAAAAATTTCAAAATTATCATCATCATGTTTTTCAGAAGAAGATATAAATTTAATCGGTAAATTAGTTACATATTTGATAGATAAAACCGATCCACCTTTAATATCAGCATCCATTTTAGTCATAATAACCCCGGTTGCATCAAGAGCTTCATGAAATCCTTTCGCCACAACAGAAGCTTGTTGACCTAACAGAGAATCAGCCACAATTAAAGTTTCGCTTGGTTTTACTTTTTCTTTAATAGTTTTAATTTCATCCAACATATCTTGGTCTAAAGCGGAACGACCAGTAGTATCGATAATAACTGTTTCAAAACCATTATGAAGAGCGTATTTTAAACCATTATCAATAATATTCAGAGTAGTTTCGTTTTGTTGAAAGAAAACATCAATGTTAATTTTCTCCCCAATGCCCACTAATTGTTCTACTGCTCCAGGACGATATGTATCAGCAGCAATTAATAAAACTTTTTTGTTTAATTTTTTTTTCACAAAATAAGCTAATTTACCAGCGGTAGTGGTTTTACCACTCCCTTGAAGTCCTACTAATAAAACCACATCATAAGGATTATTAAGTTGTAAAGGTATATTTTTAGAACCTAAAACAGTCGTTAAAACCTCGTTAATAATTTTGACCACTTGTTGTTGCGGTTCAAGCCCTTTTAAGACTTCTTTTCCAACCGCTTTTTCTCTGATTAAATGGTTAAAATGAGCAATAACATCATAATTAACATCCGCTTCTAAAAAAGATAAACGGATGTCTTTCATCATCAATTCAAGATCTTTTTCTTGAATATGTTTTTTACCTTTAATTGTATCCATAATTTTTTGAAAACTTCTACTTAAAATACTCATCTTTTGAATTTCCTTTCGTTTTCGGAGAGTCTGTGGTTGATTTTTTATATGTTAATTGTAGTTTTTTTTCATACTTTTTAAATTATTTTTAATAAATATCAAACAATTGTGCATTTTTTTTCATAAATATTCGTCGGAAGCGACTTAGTCTTTGATAAATAAGTTGTGAATAAAAGTTCTAATATCAAAAGAGAATAAATCATTAGGATTTTCACCCATACCGAGATATTTAGTTTCTAGATTGTAAAGATGTTTAATAGCTAAAATTAAACCACCATTAGAAGCTCCATCCATTTTAGTCAAAATAACGCCACTTAAAGAAATGCTTTGGTTAAATAAATCAATTTGATTCAGACCATTTTGACCTGTCATAGAATCCAGCACTAAAAAAGATTCATGCGGACCTTGAGGGATTTTTTTTTGAATCACTTTTTTTATTTTTTCTAGCTCTTTCATTAAGTTAACTTTATTTTGTAAACGACCTGAAGTATCACATAAAACCGTATCAAAAGCATTTTTTTCCGCATAAACCAAAGCGTCAAAAACAACTGCTGAAGGGCTGATTTTTCCTTCTTTGAAAAAGACTTCACTTTTCGTTCTTTCGCCCCAAATTTTTAATTGTTCGACTGCTCCAGTTCTAAAAGTATCACCAGCTACTAAAAGCACTTTTTGCCCTTCAGAGGTCAATTTCATGGCTAACTTACCAATAGTGGTCGTTTTGCCTACCCCATTAACACCCATAAAGAGATAAATTTGCGGTTTATCGGCATTAATAGTTTTAGTTATTTTTTCGACCTTTTCTGACTTATTTAAAACATTATTGGTTTTATCAGTCTTTTCATAAGATAAAGCTTTTTCGGCGTTATCATGAGGTTCTTTTTCATATAAACCAACAATTTCCTCCATCGTTAATGCGATAAAAGCGGAAGGCTCTTGAATAGTTTTATATTCTAAACGATTTTTAATATTAGCTATTAAGTGTGCCGCTGTTGTGACCCCTACATCAGCTTTAACTAATAAAATCTCTAAATCTTCTAAAAAAGAAGGATTAAAAGAGCTCTTTTTTTGTACTTTTTGGGTCCATTGGGATAAATTATTACCTAATTTTTTAACTCCTAAAATGTCTTCTTTTTTAACCGGTTTTTTATTAAATATTTTTTTTAAAAAATTCCACATATTTTGCCAACACCTTTTTTTTAATAATTTGTCCATTTAATTAATCATTTTCTTTAAAACAAGTTATAAAGAAGAAGATAAGCAAGAACAAATTGATCTAATTTTTTGCATGCATGATGAATAAACAATAAATATTCTTGTATAACTAATATTATATAAAAACATCAGTCTGTTTTGAATAAAAACTTTTTAGAAAAAGAGTTATTCTTTTTCTATTTGTCGAGCTTCTATGTCTTTTAAAGAAACATTTTTTTTACATTTAGGAAAATTGCTGCAACCTAAAAACTCCCCATATCGACCTTTTCTTTTCGCTAAAAAAGCTCCGCAGGAATCGCATTTATGTTTAGTTAAAACCGGTGGTGAAGACGGAGTTTTTTCTTTAGAAGGAATGATGTTTTTACATTTTGGAAAAGCACTGCAACCCAAAAACTCCCCATATAGACCCCTTCTTTTAAATAATAATTCTCCACAAACACTACATTTTTCTTCTGCGAAAACTGGTTTGCTAGCAACAATTTTTTGGTCCGCTATGGAATATAATTCTTGAAAAAAGTGATAAAAATTTTTTAAAAAAGCGATTTTATCTAATTGACCGGAAGCGATTTTATCTAAATTTTCTTCCATTTGAGCCGTATAGTCAATGTTAATTAAAAAATTGAAATATTGGTCTAAAAGGTTTTTAGTTAAAAAACCTTGTTCCGTACAAAAAAATCTTTTTTCTTCTACTGTCACATAAAACCTTTTTTTTAAAGTTTCAATGATGGTAGAATAAGTCGAAGGACGACCAATTTTTAATTGTTCTAAAGTTTTAATCAAAGAAGCTTCATTAAAACGAGCAGGCGGAGTAGTAAATTTTTGCAGAGTAGTTATTTCTTGCGGTAAATAAGTTTTGTTAACCTCTAAATCTGGTAAAAAATCATTTTTAAAAGTATTAGTATCTAGTCCTTGATAAAAACCAGCAAATAAGACTGTTAAACCTTCGGTTTTAAACACATAATCTTTAACATGAAACAATAATTGTGTTTTATTGAAAACAGCGTTAGCCATCAAACTAGTCAAAGTTCGTTCATAAATCATTTTATATAAAGATAATTGATACTTATTTAAATATTGGGTTAAACTTTCCGGCGTTTTTTTAATATCCGTAATTCTAATAGCTTCATGCGCTTCTTGAATATTATATTGGATAAGTTGTTGATAAGTTCCCAAATATTCTGGACCATATTTTTCTTTAATAAAAATTTTAACTTCTTTCATAAAAGACATAGATAAACGATAAGAATCAGTTCTCATATAAGTAATCAAACCTACCGGTTTTCCTTCTATTTCAATTCCTTCATACAGTTTTTGCGCATTAATCATTGTTTGTTTTGCGTTCATTGATAAATGTCTAAAAGCTTCTTGTTGTAATGAAGCAGTGATAAAAGGTTTTGGTGATTTATTAACCACTTTTTTCTCCACTATTTCTTTTAAAAGAAAATATTGATCTTTTATTTGTTCTACTATTTGAGCCGCTTCTTCGCTTTTAATTTTTTTATCTTTCGGTTTAACCACTAAAGAGGCTTCAAAATTCTCAAAAAAAGCTTTAATTAAATTATATTCTTCAGGAATAAATTTTTCTCTTTCTTGTTCTAATTCGGCGATTAATTTTAAAGCCACTGATTGAACCCTACCAGCTGATTGGGATTTAATTCTTTTCACTAAACGAGACAGTTTAAAGCCCATTATACGGTCTAACATTCTACGTGTTTCTTGCGAATCAACTAAGGATTGATTAATCGCAGAAGGCTTGTTAAAAGCCTCCAAAACTACATCTTTGGTTATTTCCGTAAAAAAGATACGGTTTTTATCAGTCATTTTTAAATTCAAAACTTGTGCTAAATGCCAAGCAATAGCTTCTCCTTCGCGATCTGGATCAGTCGCTAACAAGACTTTTTTGCCTTTGGTCCAACGGATTAAATCTTTGACTAGTTTTTCTTGTGTTGGAATAATCTTATAATCAGGTAAAAAATCTTTTTCAATATGAATCCCTAAACGGTTTTTACCTTTTAAAGATAAATCTCTAATATGACCTTTAGAAGAGAGAATTAAAATTTTATTATCAAAATAACTATTAAGAGTTTTAGCTTTAGAAGGCGATTCAACAATAATAACTTGTGTTTTCATTTGTACTAATTCTCTTTCTATAATTTTAAAATTTTAACGTACTAATTAAATCGAGATCAAAATTAAATTTTTCTTTTTTATTATTACCTATTTTATGCACAATCATGTCTAACAATTTATTCTCATCTAAAACATTATTTTTTAATAAAAAATTAACTTTTTGGGCAATAATAGGTAATAAGTTTTCTTCTTCTAAAACTTTATCATCTAGTTTAAACATTCTTTTTAAACAATTTTTATAGTGTTTTTTCAAGTAAGTTAATAAATATCCCACTAAATCCTCTTTAGGCAATAAAGTGGTTTTAATACAGCAAGAAATGGCTAATGAATAACCTATTTGTGGATCAGTAAAATTATGATACAAAACTCCAGGAGTATCTAATAATTTCATATTATTATTTAAAGCAATCCATTGCATCCTTTTAGTAACTCCAGGAGTATTCGCTGTTTTAAATGCTTTTCTCTGTGATAAAGCATTAATTAAAGTCGATTTACCTACATTAGGTACTCCCACAATCATCAATTTTAAAATTTTTTTATGAACCGTAATTTTTTTACTTTTTAAAATAGACTGCATCAAAGGATAAATTTTATTAATATTCAAATTAGTTTTCGCATCAATATTTAAAGTAAATAATTTTTTTTGTTTAAAAAAATCTACAAAAAGATGGTTTTTATCAACATCAGATAAAGAGGTTTTATTAAATAAAATTAAAACAGGTTTATTGTTAAGAGCTTTTAGTAGGTCAAAATTCATACTAGAAACAGGAATTCGAGCATCTAACACAATTAAAATGAAATCCACAAATTTGATATTCATTTTAATGTCTGTTAAAGTTTTTTTCATATGTCCTGGAAACCATTTAATAACGACCATTATTTTATAACCACTCTTTATCTTTGTTTATTTCCGCGCAATAAAAAAGATTTTATTTTTTTTCTTCTTTTTCTTGACGTTTTACTTCTTCTTGCAATTCTTTAAAATAATCTTCTAAATCTTGTTCAGAGGTAAAAATAGTTTTATTATAAACTTTATACGCTTCTTCTCCTACAATCACTAAAATAGCACAACCTATTTTTTCAAACATACTTTTATAAAATCTATTGAAAAAAATTTTTTTAGCCCAATGGAAAGGATTGATTAAATTCAAAGCGCCAGTAACAAAACTAATCGCTTTATTGGTTTTTTTATATTTATCAATATATTTTTTATCCACTAATTTTTGTTTTAAAGTAAAAATGCGCCTTAAAGTCATTTTTTTAAACATACGGATCATCTTATTTTCAAACAATTCATCAATCCTTTGTTGCAAGTATTTCATGAAAGTTAAAGATTCATCCAAAGTAATTTCTAAATAAGGGAAAGGCGAATCAGGATAAAATTTATGCGATGTCTCAAAAATCAATTTACACACGCTTTGATATAAATTCATCATAAATTCATCTTTTGTTTCGTTCATATTGTTTTTGAATTCTTCTTGCGTATCTTTGATTAATTGATTGATTTCCTCATCAGTTATTTCGTATTTACTTTTATAAATTTTAGATCTTTTATTAAAATTCTTAATACTAACAAAAATATACAATAACAAAGTAACCATAAAACCAGTAAAAAGACCGGTTAGAAAACTACCAAAAGTAGCTAAATAACCCCATAAATCAGGATACCATAACTTCATAAACTCCAAACTCCATTGCCTTTATTTATTTATTTATTTTTCCTTTATTACATCTTTTTAACAATAAAAATAAACTTTCATAAATGTTTTTTTATTCATATCAATTATACAGAATTTATCCCTAAATTAAAAGTTTTTGTTTTTCCTAAGGTTTGATTAATATATAAATGAGGAATCCAAAGGACAGTGTTATTCTGGTCGACCACTAAACATAAATTTTTTCTCTTTGATAAAGGTATTTTTTTATTAATCAGGAATTTTTTTAATTTTTGCGTCCCAAAAGGAAATTTCACAACATCTCCATCTCCTTTTTGTTTTAAAACCAGAGGAAATTTTATCTTTCCTTCGTCATAAACAAGAGTCTTTTGTTCTTGACAAAAAGATAATAATTTTGGCTCTACACAACCGTATAATAAAGGTTTTGCTAAGTTTTCTTGAACTAAAAGAGTCTTTTTTTGCCACAATAATTGATCGTATTGTTTCAGCAAAAACCACTCATTGTTTAAATCCCATTCTGCGTTAGGTTTATGACTGTTTTTTAAACCTTTAATGATGTTATTTATTAAAGTAAAATTTTTACTAATCTTTTTATCTTCTAAAGAGGTCAAAAGAATATCTTTTTGCACAGCAATATGCAATAATAAAAAAGCTTCTAAATCCCACACCTCTGATAAAGTTTGTTGATTTAAAAAAAGTCGACTTTGAGAGCGAATGAAATCATGCGCTTCAGTTATTTGCCAATGAAACTTCTCCACATTCTTCAAAAAATGACGTTCTTCTTTTAAAAAAGGGATAATTTGGTTTCTAATTTTATTACGAGTATAAATGTTTAAACTATTAGTACGATCTTCTAAAAAAAGTATTTTTTTCTCAACAGCGTAACAAATAAGTTCTTCTTTAGGCAAATATAAGAAAGGTTTTAAAAAAAAGATATTATCTTCTCGATAAGATGGTTGAACTCCGCTATAACCTAATAAAGAACTACCCCTTATCATTTTTAACAAAATAGTTTCCGCTAAATCATCTAAATGATGAGCAGTTAAACAATAACGAGTTTCATATTGCATCGCTATTTCTTTTAACCTTTTTTTTCTTAATAAGCTCGCTTGATTCTGAAAATCTTTTTTAGGCAAATCTAATTCAAAATAATGAAAAGGGATGTTTTTAGCTTGACAATAATTAAAGACCAACTCTTTATCTAAAATGGCTTCTTCTCTCGTTAAATGATTAAAATGAACCACAATTAAAGGTATTTGGTGATGAAATAAATAATCTAATAAAACCATAGAATCAACTCCACCACTAACAGATATAATATAGAGTTTTTGAGTGCTTAAAGGGGTTGATAATTTTAATTTCACAATCAATAATTCTCGCTATTTTCCGAATTTAAATAATTAGTAAAATAATGTTCAATGATTTTGTACTTTTTATTTCTAAAAAGAAAAATTTTCCTCCCAAAAAAATTTTCTCATCCTTCATAGAATTTACAAATCAAGAATCAACTAAGAACGATCACCAATTTTATTTTCCAACTACCTATAATATAACATAAACCAAAGTTTTATCCACGTTTATTTGCCAAGTAAAATCCTTCTAGATAAAAAAAAGACCTATTAAGTAGGTCTTTACATCCATTATTAAAGTCTTAACACCCATCTCAATAGTAATTCAAAAAAATAAAAAAAGGAAGGAAATAATAAAGCTAACCAAACTCCCAAAATAGCTCCTAAAAAGGTTCCTAAAGTGACCCCAAAAGCGCCTTTTTTTAAACCAAAATAACAAACCAAAAAAATCACTCCGATAAACATCGCTTTTAAATTAATAGTAGTTTCTTCTGAACCAGTACGATCTTCCTTTTGAACCTTTTTAACTTCAGAAACTTGATAAAAATTATCAAAATTGATTTCATTCTTTTGATAAACAGCTCTATCCAATTTAGCGACAATAATTAAAGATATAATAATAAAACTCATTAAAACCATCATTAAACGAAAATTTTTATTCGTTCTCCAAGATTTATTAACAAAATATTTACGAAAATTAAAGGATATTTTTTTCATTAAATTCATATTTTTCCTCATTCCATTTTCACTATTTGATATTTGTTTGATTTTGAGGCGTACGTTCAATAATCACGTCTACATCAAAACCAAAAACTTTAAGAGTTGCTTTTTTCAATTCTCCTGGTGTATATTCATCATCTGTTTTCTTACTAAAGCCAGACAAATATATTTCATGAGCTAAAAGTTCAAATTTAGCTCTTTTCATTAAAGTTTTTCTATTTAAGCCAAAAACATCCAAAGCACCTGAAAAAATTAAATTTTTTAATAATTCATCATTTAAAACTTGTTTCAACCGTACTTTAAAATCAAAAAAATCCTTAAAACTTTGTTTCTTTCTTTCTTGAATGATAAAATGACTAATTTCCTCACTAATGCCATAAATAATAGTCAATGGCATTACAACTTGTTGATTAATGTTTCGATAATGACTTTCACTTGCTAAAATATTAGGTTTAATAAAAACAATTTTATCTTGACTTTCTTTGAGCAATTTAGCAGTTTCCGGCGCGTTTTTAATATATTCATTTAACATCACTATATAAAAAGACATCAAATGATAAGTTTTCAAATAAGACATCCGATAACTAATTAAAGAATAAGATGCACTATGGCTTTTATTAAAGCTATAATTAGAAAATTTAACTATATAATCATAAACTTGTGCGGATAAAGCAGGCGAATGTTTTTTATTTTGCACACTATTTTTGATAAAATCTTTTTTCAAAGTATCATTGCACAAAGAAACATTTTTATTTTGAATCATTTTTCTCATCAAAATTTCGGCTTGTCCTAAATCATATCCCGCAAACCTCACTGATATTTCCATCATTTGTTCTTGGAATAAAATCACTCCATAAGTATTTTGCAAAACATGGTCCACATCAGGATGAATAAAATAAGTTTGATTATTTTTACGGTTAGCACAATATACATCAAGAAAAGATAAAGGTCCAGGACGGTTAAAAGATAAAACAGCGACTAATTCTTCAAAATTTTGAGGTTTAATTTTTTTTAAAACCATTTTAGCTGAAAAAGATTCCAATTGAAAAATATAATCGGTATTGCCAGTTTGTAAAGTATGATATACTTCTTTTTTATCCAAAGGAATATCATGCCATAATAACTTTTCTTTTTGGTTAATTTGTTTTAAAATTTTTTCTACTAAAGATAAACTTTTTAAACTTAATAAATCGATTTTCAATAACCCAATTTTAGCTAATTGTTTACTTTCTAACTGCATTTGATACTTAATAGGTGAATTAGTTTGATGATTCTTCTGAAGCGGGTAAAAATCAAATAATTTATCTTTGCTTAATATGATGCCTGCTGGATGAATTCCTGTTAATTTAGGAATTCCTTCCATTTTCAACAACACTTTTTCTTTATTTTTATCCAAATATTTCTTAAAAAAGGGATTAATTTCTTTTAAACGCATTAAATCTCTTGTTAAAGATTTGACTGTAAAAGTATTAAAAGTGATTATATTGGCGATATGTTCGGAACCGTACTTATCAGCGATATATTGAGTTATTAAATGAATTTTATCATCCGGAAAATCTAGATCAATATCCGGCAAGGTTTTTCTTTTATAATTTAAAAATCTCTCAAAAAGAAGGTTATATTTTAAAGGATCTACTTCTGTAATCCCTAAACAAAAGCACACTAAAGAACCAGAAGAAGAGCCTCTTCCGGGTCCGACCAAAATATCTTTTTTCCAAGCATATTCCAAAAAATCAGCCACAATTAAAAAATAATCTTCATAACATAAATCGGCAATAATTTTTAATTCTTTTTCTAATTGTTTTTGGTATTGAGTTACAGAATGTAATTTAACATCTATTTGTTGATTTTTAAGTTTAGCGTTTAAAGCTATAAAAGTTTTTTCTCGTAAATATTGAAAAGAAGTTTGACCCTTATTATTGTTAAAAAGAGGCAAATGCAATTCTTGAGAAAAAAGCTTGTCATAACGAATGGGTTTAATTAAAGTATCCAAACCGACGCAAAAACTTTTATATTTATTAAAATAAGGACCATATTGATCACTAAATTCTTTTTTATCTAAAAAATGAAAAGAAAAAGAGGCTAAATCAGAAATATTATTTTTTGTATCTGACTCCGGATGAGATAATTTTAACAATAATTCATAAGTTTCTCGGTCTTCTTTTTCTAAATAATTAGTTTTATGAACCGGAAACACTGTTAATTCTAATTTCTCCACCAAAGAGAAAAAGTGCTCATCCATCGCAGCTAAACGAATATTTTGCAAAGAAAAACCCACATAAAACAACTTTAAATGAGTTTTAAAAGCGGCTAAAATAGGTTGCATTTTATTAGGAGCGGATAAATCCGCCAGCAAAAAATCAATATTAGATAAAATAAAAAAAAGACCTTCTTGTAAATAATTTATTTCTTCTAAAGTGATAGTTTTATCATGAGTACGAATAAGATTAGAAATTTTAATCAAATGACGTAAACCTATATCGTTAGAAGCATACACTAAAAGACCTATTTTTCGGCCTTTAAAAAGACATTCCAAAGAAACAAAGATTCTAAGACCTACAACAGGTTTAATGCGGTTTTTTTCACATACAGAGATAAATTCTACCATACCATATAAATTTTCATCATCACTAAGAGCCACAAAATCATAATTATTTTGAACAGCTTTTTGGACTAATTTTTCAATTGAATTCACGCTTTTATCGATGCTGTAAAAACTTTGTAGATAAAAAAGACCTCTCATAATTTAAAACCTCATTTTTCAAATCTTTAATATTATATTTCTTTCGCCAACCATCCCACCAAAAGATTTTAAAATTAATTCAAATTTTTTTTCAATTTTCTCTTGTGTTCTTCAGTTTCAAAAAGATTTTTATTTTTTTTCTCAGCTTCTAATAAAAATAAAGCATACTTATCTTTTTCTAAAGTCATCAATTTTTCCGCAGCAAAATAAAAAGATTCTAAAAATAAAAGAATAATATTAATCTCTTGTTCTTGTAAGAAAAATTCTAAATCTCCTGTTTGAAGGTATAATTCTAACTGTTCCTGGAATAGATCGATATTTTGATCTATTTCATTAAGAGTTAACATTTTTATTACTTTATCGGATAATTTAATAACATAAAACGAGAAAATCTTTTCCAAATTTTGGTTTTTCGATTGATCGCTGCTAATGGTTAAATAATACACAAATAAATCTTTAATGTTGTGATATATTTTTTTTCGATTCATTTAAAAATTTCCTTTTTTCCATAAAATGGTTGGATTGAATGAATAAACAATTATAGTATTTGATTGTTATGTTTAAAGTGAGGGAATAAAATAACGTCTCTAATATTAGGCGTATCAGTCAGTAGCATGACTAAACGGTCAATGCCCATCCCCATCCCACCAGTTGGTGGTAAGCCGTATTCTAAAGCTTCAATGAAATCGATATCCATTTCCCCAGCTTCATCATCGCCCAAATCTTTTTGCATTAACTGTTGTTCAAAACGTTTTTTTTGCTCTATTGGGTCATTTAACTCACTAAAAGCGTTTACTATTTCTTTACCTGCGATAAACAATTCAAAACGATCCGTAAACCTTGGGTCTTGCTTATTATTTTGTGCCAAAGGACTTACTTCAAAAGGATAATGGTAAATGAAAGTTGGTTGAATTAAAGTCGGTTCCACAAATTCCTCAAAAAAAGCACCGATAATATGACCTTTTTGAAAGAAAGGTTCTAAAGGTACTTTATGCTGATGAGCTATTTTTTGCGCTTCTTCCAAAGTCATTTCTTGGTAAAAATCAACGCCTGTTTGTTCTTTAATAATATCAATCATATTATATTTATGGAAGGTTCCAAAATCAATTTCGTCCCCTTGGTATACAAATTTTAATTGACCTAAAACAGTTTGCGCTACGTATTTTAAACAATATTCGGTTAAATCCATCATACCTTGCATATTAGAAAAAGCTAAATAAGCTTCTATAGTAGTAAATTCAGGATTATGAGTAGCATCTATTCCTTCATTACGGAAAATACGACCTATTTCATAAACTGCTTTCATACCGCCCACAATTAATTTTTTTAAAGGTATTTCGGTAGCTATTCTTAAATAAAAATCAGAACTTAAAGCGTTATGATGAGTGATAAAAGGTTTAGCGGAAGCTCCGCCGATAAAAGAATGTAAAATTGGGGTTTCTACTTCTAAAAAATCTCGATCATCAAAAAATTTTCTGACCGCTTTAATTACTTTGGAACGAGTTACAAAAGTGTCCATCGATTGGGGATTAGTGATTAAATCAATATATCTTTTTTTTCTAATTAATTCTTTATCTTTTAAACCTTTGTGTTTATCCGGTAAAGCTTTTAAGCTTTTGCTTAAATGGATTAAATTAGTAGCTTTAATCGTTAATTCATCTGTTTTAGTTTTAAACAAATAACCTTCAATTCCGACAATATCCCCTAAATCAGCGTTTTTATAAATAGTGAAAGATAATGGCGACACTAGCTTCATATTCACATAAACTTGCATAGAACTATCAAAATCTTTTAATTGAAAAAAACCCGCTTTACCTTGAAGTCTTTTTAAAACTATTCGACCCGCCACAGCGACATTAATCAAGTTATTCTCTAATTCAGTTCTGTCTAAAAGTTTATATTTTTTCAATAAGTCAGAAACGTTATTTTGAACAACAAAATGATTTTTAAAAGGTTCAACGTCATTTGTTTTTAATTCTTCTATTTTATTTTTTCTAATTACTGTTTGTTCTAATTCTAATGATTTTTCTTCATTATTCATAAATAATCATTAAACCCCTTTTGTTTTATTTAATTTTTATTTTTGAATATAAAATTCAGCGGAAAGCAAAACATTCCTACTTTAAGCAGTTTTATTGGATGTTAATATTAACATATTTTAATTAAAAGAAAGAAAAGCGATTAAGAGAAATTACTTTTCATACGTCAAAAAAAGATGTTAAACTTACCTATCATTTTAACATATTAAAAGAAAAAGATGTCAAAATTAAAAAAACAATACTACAATATTGTTGCAAAGTTAATTTAAAAATTAATCAAGCTTGCTTTTTATGAATAATTATCCTTTTTCTTTTGTCTTCAAAAAGGCTAAACCAATTATATTGTATAATAAACATTTTCATTTGTTTAAAGAAAAAAGAATCTTTTTATTCAAAAGATTCTATGTTAAAAAATAATGTGCATAAGCCATGTTCTGTTCTTGTTTTCGCAAACAAGTGTGATCATTTATCTCTACCTTCATTATCGAAAATAGCACAAAAACCAACTATAATTAAAAAACAGGAAACGTCAATTTTCATGTGCCCCTACCATTTTTTTGGGTTGTTAGCTTGAGGAGTTTACCGCGTTTCATTTAATTATTTCTAATTAACTCGTTTCTGTGGCACTTTAAGTTTATTTTCATGAACTTATGAATAAGTTTTTAGAATTTAAACAGTCGTTACTTCAATTAATTTAAGCACCTTAAGTTCTTGTTTTCCTTAAGCACAAACACTACATGTCTTTCCTAAACATGTGCTAATATGGACTTTCCTAAGCCTAACATTTTTAAAAACAATATTAAACCTCGATCACCTTCCATTATTTTTTTTAACATTAATATTTTAACAAATTTTAACGCAATATTCTTGTCTTTTTACAATAATATTCCCAGATTAATGTTTTGTCTGCAACAAAAGGTCGATTTTACCTTTTTCATTGATATTGATACATTTTACAGTTACCATTTGCCCAATATTAACCACATCTTCCACTTTATCAACCCTTTTGTCTGATAATTTGCTAATGTGAAGGAAACCTTCTACTCCAGGTAAAAGTTGAATTATCGCGCCAAAAGAATGACCAGTTTTTTTATCCATTAAAATCTTAGCCACGGTTCCTTCGAAAATTTGACCGACTTCGATGTCCTTTACCAAGTTTAAAATATAATGAGACGTTCTTTTCACTACTTCTAAATCTTGATGCATAATAAATACTCGTCCATCTTGTTCTATATCAATTTTAACATTATCGTTATTTTCAATAATTTGAGAAATGATCTTCCCGCCTGTTCCGATAACATCACGAATTTTACTAGTGTGAATATTAATCACTTTTATTTTTAACGCATAAGGAGATAATTCTTTGCGTGATTTAGCGATAGTATCGTTCATTTGATTTAAAATATGCAGACGGCCTAAACGCGCTTTTTCCAAAGCAGTTTTTAAAATATCTAAACCGATAGATTCGATTTTAATATCCATTTGTAAAGCTGTAATACCTTTTGCAGTTCCAGCGACTTTAAAATCCATATCACCTTTTTGGTCCTCTAAACCTTGAATATCGCTCAAAATAACGTATTCATCTTGGTTATCGTAAAACAATCCCATCGCGATACCTGCTACAGCGCTTTTTAAAGGTACGCCAGCATCCATTAAAGCCATAGAAGAGGAACAAATAGTCGCTTGAGAAGACGAACCGTTAGATTCTAAAATTTCAGATACTACGCGGATACTATAAGGAAATTCTTCTTCTGAAGGTAAGACGTGTGATAATGCTTTTTCCGCCAACATACCATGACCTATTTCTCGACGAGAAGGAGACATATATCTTCCTACCGAACCAACAGAAAAAGCGGGAAAATTGTAATGCAACATAAAACGTTTTTTAGCATCTTCTGTTAAATCATCAATCGTTTTACTTTCGCTTAAAGAACCTAACGTTACTACTGCTAAACTTTGGGTCTCACCGCGAGTAAAAACAGCTGATCCATGTGTTCTTGGCAATAAACTCACTTGATTTTCAATAATTCTGATTTCATCAATTTCTCTTCCATCAGTTCTTTTTTTCTCATGAATAATCATTTTACGAATTTCTTGCGTTAACAAAGCGTCAAAAATGGTTTCTATTTCGATTAAATATTTTTTTTGTTGTTCTAAATCAAGAACTGTGATTTCCTCAACATTTTTGAAAAAAGTCTTTTGATTATATTCTGCCACAATCTCATCTTTTAACAATTGAAGATTTTGAGATAAGACGTTTTTTTGTTTTTTTTGTTTATTATTTGCTTGTAATATTGCGATTATGGCTGAACGATATTTTTCATCTATTTCTTGAAATAAAGCTGTATTTGTTTCTAGAATATCTAAAGCCATCTTTTCTTTACCAATTTGTTGGCGAATTTCTTCTTGAAAAGCGCACATTTTTTTAATAACTTCGTGGCCAAACAACATCACTTCTAATAATTCTTCTTCAGAAGTTTCTTTTGCTACTGCTTCAATCATATTCAAACTATCTTTAGTGCCTGAAAGAGTTAATAAAAAATCAGACATTTCTTTTTGTTTTAAATTAGGGTTAATAATCATTTCGCCTTTGATCTTCCCGATAGAAACAGAAGAAACCGCTTCCACGAAAGGAATATCAGAAACTAATAAAGCCAAAGAACTGCCAAAAAGAGCGAAATTTTCATTATTACAATTATGATCATTACTTAAAACAGTATTTATAATTTGAATTTCTTTTTTTAAATTTTTATCAAATAAAGGCCTTAAAGCTCTGTCAATTAAACGTGAATTTAAGACTTCAAAATCAGTAGATCTACCTTCTCTTTTGGTAAAGCTGCCTGGTATTTTACCAGCTGAATATAGTTTTTCTTGATAAATCACCATCAACGGAAAATAATTTAAAGTTGTGTCTTGCACACTAGAAACAGCAACGCTCAAAATAACAGTATCTTTATAACGTACCATAACAGATCCATTCGCTTGTTTAGCAAATTTATTTATTTCCACAGTTAATGAATTATTTTCAAAAGTAGTTTCAAACACTTGTTGAGTCATTAAAAAAATCTCCTTTTTTCATTTATATAACTTTTTTATCATTTTTTAACCAAAACCACTTTTGAAAATAAAAATTAACTTAATATTGATTCGTACATAATAAAAAAAGACCTTTTTGCATTGATCTTAATATAGTTTGGCGCCTACGCTAGGGCTCGAACCTAGGACCTCCTGATTAACAGTCAGATGCTCTACCAACTGAGCTACATAGGCATTATTATTTTTTATTAACCTTAATCCACCTACTGATTACAAGTCA
>NZ_AKIN01000138.1:0-5206 GCF_000309405.1 Vaccinium witches'-broom phytoplasma str. VAC | reverse complement strand
TAATATTTTTTTTTAAAAATGTTATTATTAAGATAGTTTTAAATTATCATAAAAATATGAAATAATTAAAAAAAGAAGGTTTTAAAAACACATGATAAAAAAAGAAGAAATACAAACTCTTTTAAATCAGTCTTTAGAATCAGGCGCTGATTTTGCTGAATTATTTTTCGAAGACAATATTATTAATAGTTTAAGAATAACCGGTCAAGAAGTCGTTTCCTTATCAACTGATAATGTTTTTGGCGTAGGAGTAAGACTTTTACAAGGTTCAGATGAAGTATACGGTTACACTAATAAAGTTGATTTTGACAATATTCAAAAATTAATGACACGTTTAAAAAGGAATTTTAAAGGACCGAAACATACAGTTGTTCCTTTGGGTGAGCCTCAAACTTTAAAAGAAAGTATGAAAAAACCTTTTGATTCGATGACAAGAGAAGAAAAAGCAAAAAAATTAATTAAATTATCAAACATAATGAAAAAACAAAATGATAAAATAATCCAAACTATTGTTAATTATCAAGAAAAAGAACAAAAAATTTTGGTCGCTAATACAGAAGGAGTTTATCAAAATGATGTAAGACCTTATATACGTTGTGGTTTGATAGCGGTAGCTAAAGAAGGCGAACAAATTCAAGATGTTTATGAAGGTCCAGGACGTTCTATGGGATTAGAATTTTTTGATTTAATAGACTTAGAACAATTAGCACAAGAAGTAGCTCAAAGAGCGACGACTTTATTAAAGGCAGAAGAAATGAAGCCGCAAGTTATGACCGTAGTTTTAAATAATGGTTTTGGAGGCGTTATCTTCCATGAAGCTTGTGGGCACCCTTTAGAAGCTACTGCTATCGCCAAAGGTTTATCGCCTTTTAATAATAAATTAAACCAAAAAATAGCTTCTGATATAGTAACAGCTTATGATGACGGCGCTATTGAAGGCGCTTGGGGAAAACTTAATTTTGACGATGAAGGAATAAAAACCCAAAAAAACCTTTTAATTGAAAAAGGCATTTTAAAAAGCTATTTAGTTGATTTCCGTAATGGACGTAAAATGAAATCTAAACCGACCGGTTCTTCCAGAAGAGAGTCTTATAAATATTCTCCCACTTCAAGAATGAATTCAACTTATATCGCTAACGGCACCGATAAACCAGAACAAATTATTAAAGATACTAAATACGGTTTATATGCTAAAAGTTTAGGCGGCGGAACAGTTGAACCCGCTACGGGAGAATTTAATTTCGTTGTTAAAGAAGGTTATTTGATTGAAGATGGTAAATTGACTACTCTTGTTAAAGGAACGATGTTGATTGGTTATGGAGATGATGTTTTATTAAAAATAGATCGTGTAGGAGATAATTTATCTTTAGGACAAGGAATGTGCGGTTCTGTTTCTGGTTCAATCCCTACTGATGTAGGACAACCCACTATTAGAGTACAAGAAATGGTTGTTGGCGGCAACAAAAAGGAAAATGCTTAAAATGTATCAAAAATGGATTCAAAAAGGTTTAGATAAAGGCTTTGAAGCTTTAGAAATATTTGTCAGCGAAAGCAAAAGTTTTAAATTAACCCTAGATAACAACAAAGTAGAATCACTTGTAGAAAGCGATCTGGTGACAGTTAATATTAAAGGGATTTATGACAATAAATCAACAGAAGTATATTTTGAAAAAATAGATGATGAAACAGTCGATAAAATGTTGGTCGCTTTGAAGCAAAACACTCAAACAGTTGACAGCAAAGATCCGGCGATTATTTTTGAAGGTTCCTCCTCTTATCCCGATTGGGAAGAAAAAAATTTTTATTTTTCCGTTATTCCTTTAGAAAAGAAAATTCAACTTTTAAAAGATTTAGAAAAAAATATGTCTTCTTCGAAATTAATGAAAAAAATTGAAACCAATTCTTATAAAGAGGTTTTTAGTAAAAAAACTTTAATTAACTCAAAAGGGCTTCATTTAGAACAAGAAAATAGTTACGCTTATCTTTATGTTTCTGCTATTTTCCAAAAAGATGGCGATGTACAAAGTTTTGGTAAATTAAAACTTGTCAAAGATTTCCAAGAATTTAATCCGGAAAAACAAGCCCAAGAAGTGGTTTTTGCGGGTGAAAAAAAATTAAACGGAGCTACTTTAAAATCAAAAAGTTATTCTACAGTTTTTTCAAACGAAATGTTTGCTGATTTTTTAGCCAGTTTTAGCAGTATTTTTACCGGACAAAGTGCTTATAGAAATTTAACTCAATTAAAAGATAAAGAAAAACAAGTTATCGCTTCTCCTCAAGTAAACATCATTGAAGACCCTTTTTCTGATCAAGCTTTTTTCAAAGAAAAATTTGATGACGAAGGAGTTGTTTGTCAACCTAAAAACGTGATTGAAAACGGTGTTTTTCAAGGTTTTATCCATAATTTAAAAACAGCCAAAATCTTTAACACTCAACCGACAGGTAACGGTTTTGATGGAGGCACCAGTTTTAGCAATTGTTATTTAAAACCAGGACAAAGAAGTTTAGATGATATGGTATCTACCATTGAAGAAGGTGTTTTTATCGATGATTTAGTCGGTATGCATGTAGGGATTCAAACTGTAAGCGGTGTTTTTAGTCTTCAAGCTAGTGGTTTTAAGATTGAAAAAGGTAAAATCACTACTCCGGTGAAAATGATTGTTGTTTCAGGTAATTTTTTTGATATTTTAAAAAATTTAAAAGAAATAGCTAATGATTTTGAATTCCAAGTTTCTGGTTTTGGCAGCGCTAGTGTTTATGTTGGAGATTTAATGATTGGCGGCAATTAAACCTTTCTTTAGACAAATAACCAAAAGACTCTCCAATAAGAGAGTCTTTTGGTTTGATGCGTGATCCTTTATAAGCATTATTTTCAAAAATATGAAAAGGACAAACATTATTTATTTGAAATTATTTTGGTTATTTGTTTTTATATTATAAAAGTAGCTTTAAAGGCGTTTTACAAAATACAATTTAAAGATAGGTATTTTTATTTTTGACAAAAATTATAAGATAAGAAAGAAAAAATCGTGTTAAAAGTATATTATAAAAATCAAACTTTAAATGTGGATTATAATACTAGTTTAGAAGAAGTAAAAAAACAATTACAATTGACCAATGTTTACGCCGCTAAAGTAAATAATAAAATACGCGGATTAACGTTTGAATTGGTTGAAGCCGAAAATGACGTTCTTTTTTTAGATTTATCTCATCCTCAAACGGTGAACATTTATGAAGCTAGTTTGAGATATTTGGTCGTTATGGCTTTTTATCATGTATTTCCTGATAAAAAAGTGCATTTTTCTTATTATAGTTCGCAATCTCTTTTGGTTACACTCGAAAATAACGCAGAATTGACTTTAGAAATGTTTGAACAAATTCAAAAAAAAATGATAACCTTAGTAGTGCAAAAGTTAAAAATTGAAAAAAAATCTTTTTCTTTGGAAAAAGCTTTAGAAATATATGACACTTTTGGTTTTGAGAATAAAAAAAAGCTTCTTCAACAAAAACCCCAACATAAGGTCTCTTTATATGTTTGTGATTCGTATTATAACGATATGCACCAAGGCATGGTTCCTAATACGAGTTATTTAACTCACTATCAATTATTATATCGTTCTTCTTCTATGATTTTGCAATTTCCTCAAACTTTTCATCATGGTGAAATACCTTTTTTCAAGGAAGAACCTGTTTTTGAAAAAACTTTGCATCAAACTTCGGTTTGGCGTCAAATGACTCAAACACAAAATATTTATCAAATAAATAATTATTCCTCCAATCCTAAAAACAAATTTGATTTAATTAGCATAGCGGAAATTAACCACCAGAGACAGTTAATGGAGATCAGCAACCAAATAGCTAATAAAAAAGATCAAATAAAAATTATTAATATTGCTGGACCGTCTTCCAGTGGCAAAACCACTTTAGCCAAAAAACTACAATTACAATTAATGGCTGTAGGTGTTACAAGCACTTTGGTTAGTATGGATAATTATTACTTACCCCTCGAAGAAGTTCTCAAAACCTCAGATGGTTCATTTTATGATTTTGAACACATCCAAGCGTTAAATATTGATTTATTTAACCAAAATATCAATGATTTAATTTTACATAAAAAAGCTATCATTCCTCAATTTGATTTCAGTACTCGCGTGATTACCCACAAACCTATCGAAATCGATACACAAGTCTTGTTGGTTGAAGGAATTCACGCTAATAATCCTGCATTATTACCTTCCCTTTATAGGGAACAAAAATTTAAAATTTACATTGCTCCTCAACACCAATTATCATTGGATGAACACAATCCTTTGCATATCACAGATATTCGTTTTTTGCGTAGAACTATTCGAGATTTAAAAATGAGAAGCACTAATATTTTAAAAACTTTTGATTTTTGGAAATCTGTTCGAGAAGGCGAATTTAGGTGGATTTATCCTTATCAACAAGAAACGGATTATGTATTTAATTCGGAGTTAATTTATGAATTTAACGTTTTAAAGCCATATTTAGAACCTTTACTGTTAGAAGTGCCTTTGATGAGTCCGTATTTTGAAAAAGCTCAATATTATTTAAAATTATTAAGTTGGTTTGACGCTTGGGAATCTGATTTGATTCCGCATGAATCCTTATTAAGGGAATTTATCGGAAATAGTCCTTTTTATCAATAAAAAATGTTATAATAAAGGATATAAGTTTTAAGTGTGAAAAAGGTCAAAGTTATATGATGTTTTTTCTGTGATTTTGTATTTATTAAATTAATTTGAAGAAAAGGTGAAACAATGTCTGTTCATTATCAACAATTAGAAAAAAGATTTGAAGAAATCGGACATTTTGAAAATATTTTAAATATACTGCATTGGGATATAGCTTGTAATATGAAAGAAGGTTCGGAAAAAAGCCGCGTACAAGAGATTTTAAGTTTAACAAGAGTTATTCGTCAATTGTTAATTTCTGATGAGACTAAAGAATGGTTAAACCAAGCAGAACAAGAAAAAAATTCTTTAGATGTATGGCAAAAAGCCAATTTAAGGGAAATAAAAGCGAAAATACAAGATGAAGAAATTGTGGATCCAGAATTGCAAAACAATTTAATTTTAGCAACTACTCAAGTATAGAGTAGGTGATAAGTTCGAAAGAAAGTTAAAATTATTTATTTTTTGGTTGCGGGAAATATACATTAAGTAATAATTTTTTTCTATTTATA
>NZ_AKIN01000139.1:0-10647 GCF_000309405.1 Vaccinium witches'-broom phytoplasma str. VAC | reverse complement strand
TTTTAATAATATTTTTTATAGAATTTTCGCGTTCATTTTTTTTAGCGTTAATTAGGTTAGAAATGTGGTAATATTCTTTAGGGTTCATATATCTAAAAGTTAAATCTTCTAATTGAGATTTAATTTTAAAAAGACCTAAACGATGGGTTAAAGGAACATAAATATCTAATGTTTCTTGGGAAATATGTAATTGTTTTTCAGGCTTCATTTCTTTTAAAGTCTGCATATTATGCAGTCTATCTGCTATTTTTACCAAAACTACTCTAATATCATTAGCCATAGCTAAAAAAAGTTTTTGATGATTTTCCACTTGTCTTTGTTTAGGGTTAAAACTAAGTTTAGCTAATTTAGTGGTTCTTTTCACTATATAAGCCACATCTTCCCCTAAAAAATCTTTTAATTCATCAAAAGTTAAATCCGTATCTTCTAAAGAATCGTGTAATAAACCAGCCATTAAAGTATTGGGTTCACTATTCAAATCAGCTAAAAGAATAGCAACAGAAATAGGGTGAATAATGAAGTCTTCACCCGTTACTCTTTTTTGATTTGTATGTTTTTTTTTAGCCAATAAATAAGCTTGATTAATTTTATCTAAGACTGTTTTTTCATGAATGTATTTTTTTACTTTTTGCATCAATTCTTGAAATAAAATTTCTTCATGAACTTTTGTTTCTATGTTATGGCTTTCAGTAGTATTAAAAAGCACTTTAATCACCTATTTTTTTAAATTTTTAAAACATATTTTTAAAGGATAAAAAAATGTTTAAACATATGAAAGTTTTTTATCTTGATAATAAACTTCTTTAATCATTCCTGCTCCTATACAAAAATCATCTTTATAAAAAGCCGCTATTTGCCCTGGCGTGATAGCTTTGATTTTTTGGGGATAATAAACTTTTAAAGTTGTTTTATCCAACCAAACAAGTTCCACTTCTTGATCGGGTTGACGATAACGAAATTTAGCCATCATCTTCATTTTACCATGATTTTGATAAACATCATAATTTCTCCACACGACATCAATGATTAAAGTTGAATCGCTATAAAGGTAAGGGCTGTCATAACTTTGGTCCACAAACAAAGTATTGGTGAGCAATTCTTTACCCACGACAAACCAGGGAGCTTGATTTTCTTGAGTAACCCCTAAATTAAGTCCTTTTCTTTGCCCAATAGTATAATTAAAAATGCCTTCATGTTCTTGTAAAAACTTGCCATTCATATCTTTAATAGGACCTTTTTTAGCAGGAATATAATTTTTTAAAAAAGAACTGAATTTGCGTTCTCCGATAAAACAAATACCAGTGGAGTCTTTTTTTCTCGCTGTTATTAAAGAATTTTTAGCGGCGATTTCTCTGACTTCTTTTTTAGTCATTTTTCCTAAAGGGAAAAGGATTTTATCTAATTGTTTTTGTTTAAGTTGAGATAAAAAATAAGTTTGGTCTTTGGTATCGTCCCAAGCTTTAGTTAAGATGGGTTGACCTTTTTTATGAGTAATATTGGCATAATGCCCCATAGCGATAAAATCAGGATTGAATTGTTCGGCATATTTGATAAAAGTGAGAAATTTAATTTGATTATTGCATAAAATATCGGGATTAGGGGTTAAATTTTGTTTTAATAATTTTAAAAAATACGAAAACACTTGGTCCCAATATTCTGCGGAAAAATCAACTTGATGAAATTTAATATCTAATTGTTTAGCGATGGCAGCAGCATCATTCAAATCGGCTGTTTGCGGGCAAACATCATCATTAATATTAGGATTACCTTGAACATCATAATTCAAACTACTATCCCAATTGCGCATAAAAATACCTTCTACCTCATAACCTTGTTGTTTTAATAATAAAGCCGTAACGCTACTATCAACTCCACCTGATAAACCAACAATCACTTTTTTTTTCATATTCTATACTTCTATTTCTATAAATTACGTTTTTCACTCTTTTCGTTGGAAATTAATAGGTAACTTAAATTCCGTTCTTGGTGAAAGGCTATTTTCTAAAATTTTAGGTCCTGGGGACATTTGTTGCCTTTTGTATTGTGCCTGATAAAAAGTTTTTAAATAATTTTGCACTAAAACTAAACTTTCTTCCTTATTTAAAGAGAAAGTGTGTTTGATTAAAAAAGCGATTTTTGCTTTAGAAAAATTATTTTTTAAATGATGATATAAAATAAAATCTTCTATGATGATATTAGGGGTTAAAAATTTTTCTATCTGTTCTTGGTAAAAAACTTTTAATTCAGGAGTGATAGAAATGATAGGTTTATTCAAATGGAAAAGAATTAATTCAGTCATTAAAGTTTGGGTTAAACCAACATTAACATTATACAATTGATCATAATAATGGATTCTTGCACTTACTTTTCCTAAAGCCGTATCTGACAAATTATCACTTTCTAACACTAAAATTTGTGAATCGTCCAACATCAGAGGATTTGGGGTAAATTTACTTAAAGCGTGATGAATCAATTCTTTGCTTAACCATTCTTTAACTTGGGGTTGGTGATCCTCATTATCAAGAAGAATATTTTTAATCCCTAAGTTTTTTAAAAAGTTTTTAATCAATGCAACAAAATCAGGTTGAAAATCTTTTTCATCTTCCATAATCACAATCAAATCATCTAGTGTTTTTTTACTAGCTTGAAAACTTTGTACGACTGCCAAAAGGGACAATAATTCGTTTAAACGCGAAGCGAATTTTAAAATCACTTTCAAATTTTTAATATGTGATATTTTACTTTGTAAAGATAAAAACTGAATATGGTTCGCTAGTTTTAATTGTTCCTCTAAATCCTTCATTTCCACGAAAGGTTTTTGGTGGAAAGGTTTTTCAAATTCATAATTATCATATTCTTTAATATTGAAATAAGCTTTCAAAAAAGGATATTCTTTGCCGATTTTTTGATCACCTAAAGTGGTATCAATTCTTCTTTGGTGTTTGATAGAATCAATACAAACATCAACGACTAAACTAGTATCATCTTGGTTAAATAAATCTTTTTCACCAATTAAATTACCGAAAACAGCGGCTATTTTATGGTTAGAAAAAAGGACATCAGTAGATGATTCTGTAATTCCACTACTAGTGTAAAAATAACCACCAATATGTTTGCGAGAATGATTAATAACCGCATTTGTGCGCATTTCTTTTTTACCGATATGTTCGGTAGAAGAAGATAAGTTAAAAATTAATTCCGCTCCATTTAAAGCTAATAAATCGCTAGGAGATTCAATAGTCCATAAATCTTGACAAATCTCCGCCCCAAAACTGATATCGAATTTTTTATTAATAAATAAAATATTACCGACAGGTACTTTTTGTCCTAAAAAATCAATCTCTTGCGTTTGGATAGTTTTGCCAGAATGAAACCATCTTTTTTCGCTAAATTCTTTATAATTAGGAATAGTGTGTTTAGGAACAATGCCTAAAATTTTATCTTTTTGAATTACCACAGCGACATTGAATAAAACTTCTTCCAAAAAGAAAGGCATTCCTGCTAAATAAACTCCTTCAAAAGTGGTTTTTTCCATGATAAATTTTAAAGATTCTAAAACTTCCTGATAAAAAGTAGTTTCAAAAAATAAATCTCCAGCTGTATAACTACTTAAACATAATTCAGGAAATAAAACAAAGCTAGCTTTGCTATGGTTAAGAACTTTAAGAATACTTTCAGCATTTTTAAAGGGATTCCCGATGTGCAAATCAGGATTGGATAATTCTATTTTAATAAAACCGTTGTGATACATGGGTTGAAAAACCTTCCTAATATTGAGTTCTAATGAGGTGTTTTATTTTCAGAATTGAAGACTTTTTTATTTGTTATCGGCAATATCAACATTAATTTTATTTTTCTTTTCCATGATATAACCAATAATAATGATAGTTATAAAAGACAATAATAATCTAATCCCGGTTTCCAAAAAAACTGCTCCATCAAATTCTTTTTTATTTTCCATACTTTTTAATAAAGAATCAACTGAAACTAAAACACCATCAGTCATAAATAAAATAATAATGAAATTAATTTGAAACTTTTCTTTTAAAAGTTTATGAAAAACATCCATTCCTCCAGTATTATAACCGTGGTTTCGAATGTTTGCCAACGTAGTTCCAATCATAAGACCGCTCATCAGAGAAGCAATAACTAATTGAACGTACATGTTTTTTATATGTAATAAATCAAAAATCTTACCTTTATTCTTGTCAGTTAACAAATCAAAAAGAGGAACGCTGACGATTAAAATAATAACTAAAAAAGCGGTTTTAGTGAAGAAGTCTTTACCAAAAACTTTCCAACCAACTATTAAGGAAAATACTTGAGTGAGGAAAATAAAAACAGAAATATTAGAAAAACTTGTTGAAAATAAATCAGGTTTAATAAATTTGTCCATCAACATAGCTACGCCATCCATTCCTCCTGTGTTTAAATTAGTAGAAATTAAAAAGAAATAAATAGCGATAGATAAGACAATATCATTTAAAATCAAACTTGTCCATTTTTTAATGTTATCTTTCTTATTGGAAACATTGGTGTCCATAAATAATTATTATATAAAAAGATTGAATAATCTTTTTATGCCCTTTCTAATGATAATTTTTTATTATGAAGAATTGTTTTTTTGCCTCAAAAAAGCGTTAATAAAATCGTCTAAAAAACCATCCATTACAGCGTCAATTTGAAAATATTCATAATTGGTGCGATGGTCTTTTACCATTTGATAAGGGTGAAAAACATAACTTCTAATCTGAGAACCCCAACTAATATCTTTTTGTTCTCCGTTAAAGTTTTTTTTACTTTCTTCTTGTTCTTTTAAAGCTATTTGTAATAATTTGGTTTTTAAAATTTGTAAAGCTTTTTCTCTATTTTTAATTTGACTTCTTTCGTTTTGGCAAGTCACGACAGTGTTGGTCGGTAAATGAGTAATTCTTACCGCAGAATCGGTCGTATTAACATGTTGTCCGCCAGCTCCACTACTGCGATAAACATCTACTTTGATATCTTCATCTTTAATCTCAATTTGAATATCTTCGTTAATTTCAGGTAAAATCTCACAAGAAGCAAAAGAGGTGTGTCTTCTTGCGCCGGAATCAAAAGGAGATACTCTCACCAAACGATGAACGCCTCTTTCAGCTTTTAAATATCCGTAAGCGTATGGACCTTTAATCAAGATAGTCGCCGTTTTTAAACCCGCTTCTTCGCCTGGTTGAGAATGAAGGATTTCGTATTGAAATTTTTTTCTTTGAGCGTACTTTTGGTACATTCGTGTTAACATTTCGCACCAATCTTGCGACTCGGTTCCGCCAGCACCTGAATGTAAAATTAAAATAGCGTTATTTTCATCGTAAGGTTGATTCAATAAAACTTCAATTTCAAAATCTTTAATTTCTTTTTGAATTTGTTTTAACTCTTCAATAAGGAAAAGCAAATCCTTATCGTTTTCATTTTCTACTAGTACAAATAAAGTCGCCAAATCATCGTATTTTTTCTTTAAAGAATTAAAATTAGAAATTTTATTTTGTAGTTGATGAAGTTTTTGACTAATATCAATAGCGTCTTTATTTTCGGTCCAAAAATTAGGTTTTTCCATTAAAGCCATTAAATCGTCTATTTGTTTTTTCTTGTTTTTTAAATCGATTTTTTGTTCTAAATTGTGCAAAACAATTTGCAAAGCTGTTATAGTTTGGTTAATTTCATATCTTTCCATTTCGTTTTTCTCCGTGTTAAAATTTTGTCCTTTTTTATGCAACGAAGGATTATCAAAAGCTTCTTTTTACAATTAGAATATTTGCAAATATTCTAATTGTAAAAAAATACTAACACTAAGTAAAACTTCTTTTTCATAAGAAAGCAAATTATTTTTAATTTTTATCTGAAAATTTTGTCATCGCTTGGGAAATTGTAAGAAAAGAAAAACCTACATCTCATATCTTAATAATTAAATATTTATCATATAGGCGTTTTGTTTAATAATTTTTTTAAATTTCATTCATATAAGTCTTTGCGAGGATTAAAACTAAAGGAATGTGCTGCCCAATTGGCCAACTCATTGAAAAGGATATATTAAAAAAACCACTCCATGAGAATTAGTTAATTGATGGCTTTTTCAACCCATGAATTGTTTTCAGAAATTTTTAATATATTATTTTGAAATTGCATAACTTCGTAAAAATGTTTTTTTACCATTTTGCATTTTTTTCTTTTGTAAGGAACGGAGATGAATGAATAATCAATTCCGTTCAGAAAATTATTAATTTGTTTAAAATAGACGTTGAATTTACTTAACCTATGTCTAGAAAAAACTAAATTAAATTTTTGTTTTTGCCAGATTTAATTTGAATACGAGTTTTGCCGTTAATCAAAATATCATGTTCTACATTGTGACTGTTGCAAATCTATTCGATCTTATCAGAGTTTGAAGAATCTTCTTGAATGTTTTTTACAATTAATTCTTCTAATTTTAAAGAGTTGCAACTCACATAATGAAAAAAATCATGAAATTTTTTTAATTTGGCTTCCAAATTGTTCAACATTTGAAGAGTTAATGTATACATTTTTCAAAACCTCTTCGGTTAAACAATCATAATCAGGATTTATTTCAATACCGATATAATTTAAATTAATCCTTTTAGCTACTAATAATTCTGAACCAGAACTTACAAAAGGGATTAAAACATTTCCTGGTGTGTTTTTTGAATAACTAAATTAATCATTTTTTCAGTTAAGACTTGAGGCTTTTGTGTAAGATAAACTATTGTATCGTGTTTTAAATGTTTTTTTAACTCTTTGAATGGTAAAATTTTATTTTCACAAGTTCGGCAAAAAAATCTTTCTTTTAAACTGGCTCCACCTGCTAAAGCAGGTATTTTAATCACATCGTGAGGTAAAGCGCCTTTTTCATGAACTTTATAAGTAGTGGTTTGGTTGCCGAATTTTCCTAAAGTTTATTTCCTTTTTTGACCAGAAAAATTAAAATAAGCTGATGTGTAAAGTTATCTTATTTGATCGATATAAAGTTTTGTTTTTTGTTAGTTCCAAAGGGATAAAATGGATTTTCATAAGAATTTTGTTAAAATTTAGAAGAAGGGTGTTTTGATTAGTATTATCCCACGCTAGGAGGATCCGGCGATAATAACTTCAAAAGTTTGTTTAATTTTAGGGATGACTTTGAAAAAACATCTCCTAAAATCACTTCAGTAAGCCTATCGTCTTGTTAATAACGGAATAATTGACTTCAGATGTTAAAAGTGAGTTTTGTTCTTTATTAACTAAATCTAAAAAACGATTACTTTTATAAGGAACAATAGGGGTTTTATCTTTTTGTTTTTATTCACTTTATTCTCCTTCTATCGGATAATATCTTTTGCCACAAATACTAAAAATATTTTCAAAAAATAAAAATTCTTTTAAAAGACTGTTTTAAATTATGTTCATTTGTGGGGTATAAAAAAGTTTAATTCCAAGGTTTTCTAGAGCCTCTAATTTTTCTATTTTTCCTTTTCGTAGTATTGTCTTCAGAATCAGAGCGGTTGAAAATTAATTGTTCTTGAAAGGATTCCACTAATTGGTCGGTTAAAGCGGAACTTTTTAAAATAGTTTTCGTTACTTCAAGGGCTATATTTTCGATCATTTGGTTGAAAAACTTTTGCCCTTCTTCTTGATAAACTACTAAGGAGTTTTGTTGACCGTAACTTAAAAAATTAATTCCTCTTCTCAAAATGCTCATATCATTAATATGACGTTTGAAATAAGAATCTACTTTTTGTAGCATAATGTATCTTAAAACATAAAAATACTGCTTATCATCAATAACTTGTAATTTAGCTTTTTGCTCTTCCAAGAAAGTCGTTACTTTTTTTTTCACCACTTCTTCTATTTCTTTAGAAGATAAAAGAAAACGCGGTTCTTCTTGAGTTTGGAAATCTTGGACCGTAAAAGTATTGGGAAGGAAAAATAAAGTTTCTAAATAAGTAATAAATTCTTTAATACCTTCATCATCTTTATTGGTCATTTTATTTTTTAAAAAGTAATTAATATTACTGTTTAAAGTTTTATTCATTAAGTTTACAACTAAAACATCTACTTCTTCAGATTTTAAAATTTCTTTTCTTTGTTGGTAAATGATTTCTCTTTGCAATCTTAAAACAGAATCAAATTGTAAAACAAATTTACGGTAATCATAATTAGAAGATTCGATTTTTTTCTGAATGTTAGTCACAAAATTACTAAACATTTTTAAAGTGATAGGTTCATCAGAACCACTGTTGTTTTGTAACATAGCGATAATTTTTTGCATTCTGTTGCCGCCAAAACGTTTCACCAAATCATCATCAGTGGAAACGAAAAAGCGAGAAAAACCTGGGTCGCCTTGACGTCCAGCACGTCCTCTTAATTGGTTATCAATCCTACGTGCTTCGTGTCTTTCGGTCCCTAAAACAGCTAATCCGCCTAATTCAACTACTCCTTCGCCTAAACGGATATCAGTCCCACGACCAGCCATATTAGTAGCGATAGTGATAGAACCTTTATGTCCAGCTTTAGCGATAATTTCTGCCTCTTTAGAGTGGTTTTTAGCATTAAGAACTTCATGTTTAATTTTTCTTTTTTTCAAATATTTAGCTATTTCTTCGGAAACTTCCACTGTTGGCGTTCCGATTAAAATAGGTTGTTGTGTAGCATGCCTTTTTTCAATTTCGCCTAATAAAGCTTGCCATTTTGCTTTAGCAGAAGCGAAAACATAATCAGGAGCGTCTTCTCTAATCATTGGTTTATTAGTAGGAATTTCCACTACTTTCATTTTATAAATATTAACGAATTCTTTTTCTTCTGTTTTAGCTGTTCCTGTCATGCCTGACATTTTACGGTAAATTCTAAAGAAATTTTGGTAAGTAATAGTGGCGGCAACTTCTGTTTCTTCTTTAATAACACATCCTTCTTTGGCTTCGATCGCTTGATGTAAACCATCACTGAATTGACGACCATTTAAAATCCTACCAGTGAATTGGTCAATAATTAAGACTTGTCCTTTATCCACTAAATAATCTTTATTTTTTTCCATAATAAAAACGGCTTTTAAACTGTTTTTAATGTGGTGCAATAATAAAGAGTGAGAATTATTGTATAAATTAGTTAATTGGAAAAAAGCTTCAGCTTTGCGTACGCCTTCTTCAGTTAATTCGATAGTTTTAGATTCTAAATCGATCATATAATGTTCTGGTTTTAAGCTTTTTACGAAACGATCAGCATCACGGTAAAACTTTTTGCCTTGTTGAGTGCTACTTGAAATAATTAAAGGAGTTCTAGCTTCATCAATTAAAATAGAGTCTATTTCATCAATAATAACATAGTTATAATCACGATGCATCATTAAATTATTAATATCAGTTTCCATATTATCTCTTAAATAATCGAAACCTAATTCACTATTAGTAGAATAAAGAATATCAGCTTGATAAGCTAATTTTTTTTCAGGAATGGTTTTATCTTTAGTATTTAAACCCACATTCATGCCTAAAAAACGGAAAATATCGCCTATTTGTCCTTCGGCTTCACGACTAGCTAAATATTCATTAACTGTCACGATATGAACTGAATCACCACTTAAAGCGTTTAAATAAGCTGGTAAAACAGAAGTTAAAGTTTTACCTTCTCCGGTTTTCATTTCGGCTATTTGGCCTTGATGTAAAACGATAGAACCTAAAAGTTGTACGTAATAAGGTGTTAAACCAGTTACTCTTCTGGAAGCTTCTCTCGCCAAAGCGTAAGCTTCCACTAATAAACTATCTAAAGAAGCACCTTCTTGAAAACGTTGTTTTAATTTTTCTGTTTCTTTAGGAAAATCCTCATCTTTTAGTTGTTGCATCTCTTCTTCTAATTTTTCAATTTTAGTAGTTATTGCTTTCGCTTTTTTTAAATATTTATTTGAAGAATCAAATAATTTTGTAAGAAAACTTAACATGTTTATATAAAACCTTTCTTGAAAAAATAATTGATCGATTATTTTTTTTATTTTTATTAATTGAATAAAAATTAATATCTATTTTAATAATATTCAAAATTCAGGCCTTTTTTACTATTTTTTTGAATATTAATGAGTATTGCCTCTTTTATGAAAAGAAATAAGTAATGATTAAAATTGTTCTTTATTGGTTTAATTAGTTTAATTTAAACTTTGTTTAATGATTTTATTGAGTGTTTAATAATAAAAACCAACCCTTAAATTAATAATATCTCTTTTCTGGGAGAAAAAAATTTTTTTAAAAGAAATATTTTTGATAAAAACCAACCTTCTAAATAAATTTAAAAAAATTATTTATGAGCCTAAATTAGCTGTTTTTTATATTTTTATTTTTTCATAGAAGTCCAATAATTAAGATCAATAAGAAAAAGAAAGGCTTTTTTAAAGGACTTTATTGCTTCATAAAAAAATATGCTAATAATATAATAATAACATAATTCCCTCCATTAATTAATAATTAGTTAAGTAAATTTAACACAAGAAAAGATTATTATATCTTCGCATAAAAATCATCCGATCACAATGCGCTGTTTCTTTTTTTTAGACAACTTTTATCTCTAAAATTATTCTTTAAAACTTAAAATTAAGTGATAATTTCATATCTTTTCAAACTAACAAAGTATTTT
>NZ_AKIN01000140.1:0-8389 GCF_000309405.1 Vaccinium witches'-broom phytoplasma str. VAC | reverse complement strand
ATTATTTTTTTTAGTCTTAGAAAAGAAAAAAAGACTAACTTAATAGTTAGTCTTAAAGAATTTTTAAAAAATAAAAAGTGTCTAAACTTTTGGAACACCTCACTCCTACTAAAGTGAAAGGCGGCAAATCAATGCGCACTGTACGTCTTTCGTTTTCTTTGCCGATAATAATGTCTAAAACATAATCTTCCATAGCGGCATATAAAATTTCTTCAATACTTTTCGGCAAGCGATGAATTTCATCAATAAATAAAACATCTCCTGGTTGAAGATTGCTTAAAATAGCTGCTAAATCGCCAGTTTTTTCTATCACGGCTCCACTGGTAATTTTAAAATTAACCTTTAATTCATTAGCTATAATTTTAGCTAAAGTAGTTTTGCCTAAGCCAGGCGGACCGTAAAATAAAAGATGATCTAACGATTCTTTTCTTTTTTGGGCAGCTTTAATATAGACACTTAAAATATTTTTAATATTTGATTGTCCTGCGTATTGGTTTAACAATAGTGGTCTTAAAAATTGTTCATCTTTATTATTTATTTTGATTTCTTCGTTGACAATATCTTTAGTATTCATGTTATTTTTAATCCTTTTATTTATTAATTAAAAGTTTTAAAGCTTCTTTTATCATTAATTCTAAACTTTGGTTAGAATCTATTTTATAAATGATATGTTCGACTTGTTTAGCGTTAAAACCTAAATTCATCAAAGCATCTTTAACATCATTTTGTTTAGGGTTGAGGACAAAAGCGTTGGTTTGTGTTTTTGGAGTAACTAAATTATTTTGTAAATGGAAAATAATTTGTTGAGCTGTTTTTTTACCAATGCCAGGGAATTTCATTAAATAAGCGATGTTATTTTGTTTAATAGCGTTTTGCGTTTCTTGAAAAAATTCTACATTGGTGATCACAATAGCGCTTTTAGGTCCTATTCCTGGAATAGAAATTAATTTTTTAAAAAAAGAAAGAAATTTCATTTCTGTAAAACCATACAAATCACGGATATTATCTTTAATATAATAATAAAGAAATAATTTTACTTCTTGTTCTATATGGAACAAATAAGGGCTACAAAAATGAATATGATAACCAATACCATGATTATCAACAATAACGCTATTTTTATTAATTTCGATAATTTTACCTTTAATATAATAATACATTTTACACCTCGAGCTGCTCTCTATTTGATTATAACATTTTAAAAATCATTATCTTATGTTTTAGTGTGTTATAATATATAATAAGTATTAATATTAGGGTAACGAGGATAAAATGAATAATGTCTTTTAATCAAAAAAATGTTTCTTCTATAACTGATATTGAACACAATAATAAAGATTTTTCGCAAAATAATTTATTATTTGTGTTAAATTATTTGAATAATCTTTTACAAAGCAATAATTCCTTTCCTTATAATTATCAGGCCCAAAGTATGTCTTTTGAACAAGAAATTGATCAAAAAACTAAAATATTAAATCAGCAAATTTTTCTTAAATTAAAAGATTTAAACGTTGATCATCACAATAACCTATCTTATATTAAAAATAAATTTCAAAGCATTTTATACACTAATTTTATTCAAAAAGATAAAAAAGAACACAAATGCATTAAAGAATTAATGAAAAAAATTAAACATAATAATTTTGCTAAAAAAAAAAATAACACTTTATTTGAACAAAATATTGATTCTTTAAAACAAAAAACACAAACCGATTTAGACAATATTATTTTTTTGGAACACAAAACACATACAGAACAAGAAAAAGAACAAAATAATTTTTTACAAAAACATTTAGAAATTTCGGAAAAAATTAAATTCAAAACCAACGAAACCTATCAATCTTTTCATGAAAAAAATATATTAATTAATAAACAAATCATCGCTTTAAAAAACGGTTTAAACGCTAATTTAGATAAAATAGAAAGAAATTATAAAAATAATTTAACTCACATTAACCAAAAAGAAATTAAGAAAAATAATATTTTTGCGGAAAAAATGCAAAAAATAAATGATCTTTTTCAAAATAAATTAACGGATCATAATAAAATCTTTGATCAAGAAAAAAACACTTTTAAACATAATCAACATGCTTTAGAAGAAAAAAAACAGATGTTATTTGAAGAAAAAAAATTAATGATGTTTTTTTTTCTGGAATCAGTGTCTAAAACTAAAGAAAAATGTTTTTTATCTTTAATGAAAGAAATGATGCAAAATGAAATCCGTTATTATAAAGATTTAAATATTTGGCGTAAAAAATATTTTTGGTTAAAATTTCTTTACAACAAATCGTTAAACATCATTGCTTTAGAAAAAAAAATCTTTGTTAAAATTACTGACATGGAGATTTATAACCAACATTTAATTTGTAAACAAGAAAAAGAATTAATTAATCATGAATATCTCCAACAAATTAAAATGCTAGATATCGAATTAAGACAAACAGATGTTCAAAAACATTATGAAATGATTAAAATCGAAAGACGAGAAGAAAACGCTAAAAACAAATTAGAATATTTATTTTTACAAAAAAATCAAGATATACAAAAAAAAATTCACAATTTAGAATTTCAAAGAAAAGTTTTATTTTTAAAGCATAAAACCCAACATAAAAAATATTTATTAAAGATGCAGTTAAAAATTGAAAAAATTAAAATTACATCTGAATATTATGCTAAAATAATTCAAAATCATAAACAAACACAACGTTTAAAAGAAAATTTAGAACATCTATATGTTAATCAAGAACATAAAATACATTTTGCAAATATGAACTATAAACAACAACAAGAAAATTTATTATTTCGTATGAAAGTTCAACAAATCAAAATAGAAAATATCATAGAAAAAAATTTTATCAATCAAAAAAATATTTTAAAAAAAATAATTTCTTTTATTAATCATCTTAACGAAGCTAATAACCGACAAAATAATTTGATAAACATAATGCAAGATAAATTAAACAATTATTTAAACAATAATAAATCTAAAGTCTTATTTGATACAGAAGAATTTGAAGAAGTGAGTTCTTTGTTGCAATTTTTTATTGATCAAATTCACGACAAACACTTTGATTCACATTATCTTTTGCAAAAAGAAATATATCTTTTCGAAGAGTTGTTGATACAAGAAAAAATTGATTTAATCCAGTTTATTTTAGAATATTATGATAAAAATATTTCTTTTATTCGTGATTTAGTTCATAATGTACAATTTAAATATGATAATCCTAATAATAATTTTTTCGCTGTTTTTGATAAAAAAATTAAAATTTCTAATAATCTTTATCAATCATGGAAAGAACAATTACATCGTTGGCAAAAGCAAAAGAAGACCAATAACGACCAAAAAGAAAGCCAAATCAACGCTTTACGAAAAACACAAAATAAAATATTACAAAAAAAGAATTTTTATCAAAATAAATTGTTTCAACAAATTATTACCATTAATCAAACATCTGCTCCAAAAACTTTTTTATCTCAAATATCAAATAAATTCAAAGTAAAAAAGTTTTGGAATTATTGGTGGTCTTTTTGGCATAATTTAACCTCATTTGTGGATCAATCTCGCCTAGATTATTACGAATGGAACAAATATAATCGTCATATCTTATCTAAGAAAGAACAAAATAAGCAAAACTTATTATTGATCCATAATAATAAAATTTTTTTATTAACTGATATTTTTTTAGATATCGCTAAAGACATTCATTTTTCTCAAATTAAAAATATCCATTTCGTAGCCCAAGAAGAAGAAAAAAGAATCAAAAAAACAATCGAAAAAGAACAACAAGCTATTAATCAACAGCTAGTTCAAATGAAAGAAAAAATTACTTTAATTCAGGAAAATTTAGATGATACTTTGAAAGAAATAGAGAATAATTTCGTCCAAGAAATGAAGCAAATAGAAGAAGAAAAAAAGCTTTTATTTCAAGATTTCTTATCTGCTTTTAAAAAAAAATCTGATTTAATAGTTAAAAAAATAAAATTATACTCTATACAAAACAAAATAATCAAACAAAACCAAGAAAAGAAAGAAAAAATTATTTTCGACTCTTACGAAAATAGCCAAAACACCTTTTTACAAAAAAATAACTCTATTTTAAAACAAATTAATAAAATTGATAAAAAAACTGTTCGTTTTCGTAAAAAACAGCTTTTCCGAGGAAAAATCAAATTATTACTCTTAAAAATTTTATGGAGATTGAAATATCAAAAAGACAAATTAGAATTATATAAAAATCATAAAAAAAATAAAAATAATTCGAAAAAATATTTTAATCAACAAATTTATTTATACCGAGAATTAAATCTCTTATTAGGTATATAAAAAAGTTATTTAAAAAAATATTAAAAGGAAGATGAAGTGGATATTGGATTTCAAATTAGAACTTTAAGATTAAAAAATAAATTAACACAAAAAGAATTGTCTGAAAAAATTAATGTTACTAGTGGTTATATTTCTCAAATTGAAAATAATTTAATTTCTCCTTCTTTAAAAACTTTATTTCCTTTGTTAGAAATTTTTAACGTTTCAGTATCAGATTTTTTTAAACAAGAGAAAAATTTATCATTAATCAACACCAAAGAAGATTTTATTAGTGCGCCAAATCATAATTTAAAGCATACTATTTATAATATATTTCCAAAATTAGAAAAAAATAAAATAAAACCTATTATAATAGAAATAGAACCCCAAGGACAAACAATAATTCAAACAAGAACAATCAATGATGAATTTTGTTATGTTTTAGAAGGCGAAGTGGTTTTAGTTTTAAACAAAAAACATTATTTATTAAAAAAAGACGATACTTTTTATTTATCTATTAATGAAGAATATCATTTATTGAACAATTATTCAGAAAAGACCAAAATATTAAAAGTAACAGCTTTTTAAAAACAGAGGAAAAAAATGAAAAAAATTATTATAGCAGGCAATTGGAAATTACACAAAAACAAAGATGAATCTTTGAATTATATTTTTCAAGTGAACGACAAAGTACCTAATAAAAAGGAAGTAGAAACAATTATTTTTCCACAAATTACTTTATTAGATGCTTTAACACAAATAGAAGGTAAACATTTAAGAATTGGCGCTCAAAACGTTTTTTATCAAAATGAAGGTGCCTTTACAGGAGAGATTTCTCCCCAAAATATTAAATCTTTAGGCGTTACATATGTTTTAATCGGACACAGCGAAAGAAGAATCCTTTCTCAAGAAACGGATGAAATAGTTAATTTAAAACTTTTAGCTGTTTTAGAACAACAAATGCGTTCTTTGGTTTGTTTAGGGGAAAGTTTAGAAGTAAAAGAAAAAAACGAAACTCAAACATATTTAAATAACCAATTAGAAATTATTTTTCAAAATGTAGCCAGCGATTCTTTAAAAGATATTATTTTAGCTTATGAGCCAATTTGGGCTATTAACACTGGCAAAAGTGCTACACCAGAAGATGCTAATTACAACATTGGTCAAATAAGAAAGAAAATCGCTACTATGTATGACGAAGAAGCGGCTCAAAAAGTTAACATTATTTACGGTGGATCCGTGAACGTTTCTAATGTAGAAGCTTTTTTACAACAAAAAGAAATTAATGGTATTTTAGCCGGTAATAGTTCTTTAAGATATGAAAATTTTTTATTTTTTACAGAAATAGCCAAAAAATATACACAAGAATAAGATAAATATTTTTTATTAATTGATTTTTGAGAAATAAGAAATAATTGCGAAAAGAAGGTTTCAAAAATATGTTGCAACCAAAATGGTTAAAAAATCTGAATTCAGAACAATTAAAAGCAGTTACTTATCCTGATCGTTCTCTTTTTGTTCTAGCAGGTCCAGGCACTGGCAAAACCAAAACACTTACTAATAGAATAGCTTATTTACTGGAACAGAAAAACATTAAGAGTGAAAATATTTTAGCAATTACTTTTACTAATAATGCCGCTAAAGAAATGAAAAAAAATCTAAAAAAAATAGTTAATACTGAATTTTATAATTTGACTATTAAAACTTTTAATGATTTAAGTACCCAAATTTTAAGAAAATATATCGATAAACTTAATTTCGGAATGGACTCCTCTTTTGCTATCATTAGCGAAAACGAAGGACAATCTATTATTAAAGAAAATATGAAAAAATTGGGCATTAATAAAGATTCATATAAAGTATTGGAAATTCAAAGTTATATTTCGAAAATTAAAAAACAATTTGCTAAAAAAGAAATTGTTAATAATATCCTGACTAATGAGACGGATGATCTTTTGTTAAAAAAAGAATATAACGAAATAAATTTTATTTCCCCGGAAATGAAAAAAATTTATGATGAGTATTGTCATTTTTTCAAAACTAATAATTTAGTCGATTGTGATGATTTAATTATTTATTCTTATCAATTATTAAAAAATAACCATTCGGTAGCCTCTTTTTATCAGAAAAAATTCGCTTATCTTTTGGTAGATGAATGTCAAGATATCGATTTAATTCAATATAAATTAATCAAAATTATCGGCAAAAAGAGTGTTATTTTTTTAGCGGGAGATCCGAACCAAACGATTTATCGTTTTAAATATAAAGATGTTATATGCCAAATGTTGTTTGAAAAAGATTTTAAAGCTGATATGTATACTTTAAACGCTAATTATCGATCAACTCAAAATATTTTAAGTAAAGCTAATATGTTAATTGGTCATAATTATGAATCTCAAACAAATCAACCTTTTCAAAAAGAACTTCAAAGTGTTTATGATTCTGGAGAACAAGTAGTTTATAATGATTTTTTAACCGCTAAACAAGAAGCTAAATATATTACTAAAAAAATTAAAGATTTAATCAAGACAGGTAAATATAATTATAATGATATTTGCATTTTATACCGCATTAATAATTTAGGAACAGATATCGAAAATCATTTTCTTTTAGACAATATTCCTTATTTCATTAAAAACAGTTATTCTTTTTATCAAAAAAAAGAAATTAAAGATATGATCGCATACATTCATGTTGTTCTTTCTAATAAACATAATTTCTTTTTAAAAAGGATCATTAATATACCTAAACGTCAAATAGGCATTAAAACAATGGAATTTTTAGAAGATATAGCGAAACAACATAATATTTCGTCTTTATTAGAAACTATTGATTATATCCCACCAGATCGCAATAATAAGGCTAAATTTGTTAATTTTAAAAAAACTTTAGAAATGATTCAAGATATTATTTTTAATGATGATACGACCAATTTATCTAATATAATTGAGAAAATAGACGATATTATTGGTTATTCACGCATGTTAAATGAACAAGAAGAAAAATTATCTCATTATAATAATTATGATAAAAAATTAGCCAACCAGGAGAAAAAAGCCAATATCATTCGTCTCCAAGAAATTTTTAGCCATGAAGACTTAAATCATAAAGGTACTTTTTTAGAAAAATTAAGAATTGTGTTAGATAAAATTTCTTTATTTAATGAAGATAAATTAATCAATGATAAAAATAAAGTGGTTCTTTCTACAATCAAAAAAACTAAAGGATTAGAATTTAAAGTAGTTTTTGCTATTGGTTTTGAAGATCAAATATTTATGGAAAATTTATTAGATAAAAAGAATTCTGATTCCTCCTCTCCTCCTTCTGAAATTTTAATCAAAGAAGCCAGAAGTTTAGCTTATCTAGCTATCACAAGAGCGAAAGAATTATTATATATTAGTAGTTCTGGTTCTCGTTATCTTTTAGGACATCGCTTCTTCTTAAAGCCAGTCTCTTTTATCAAGGAAATGCATTTAATTTCTTACTTTAACAAAAAAATTGATAAATACTTCTCTAATAAACCTTCTTATCGAATAGGCGATCAATTAATCCATCAAACTTTCGGCCAAGGAGTATTACTTTCTATTCAAAAAAATATTGCTACCATTTCTTTTGATGACGAAAATCATGGTGTAAAAAAAATATTAATTACCCATTTCTCTCTAATGAAAAGCGATAATACGAATTTATAATAAAAATATTAGATTTACCCATGCAAAAAAGTTCTTTATAAATGATTATTTATTTCATTAAAAATATCTTTTAAACTGTTTAGAATTAGAATAAAAAAATGATTACCTTAAAAATTAAACAAATGTATCAAAAAACAAGCTAAATTGTTTTTCCAACAAAGGAATAAACGTTTTTAGCTTGTTTTGTTTTTAAAGGGCTTTTTTATAAGAAAAATTAGATTTATAAAATGAGATTTATTTTAGGTTTATAGTAAGAAAGTTTAATATTTGTCTTTAGAGTGAACCATCAAAGTGGTACTAAAAGAAAACAACTAATTGAACCAAATTGTTTATTAATTCAAATAAACAGTTTGGTTTTTTTATTTAGCCAAACTTAAAAAAGGAGTTTTAA
>NZ_AKIN01000141.1:0-7435 GCF_000309405.1 Vaccinium witches'-broom phytoplasma str. VAC | reverse complement strand
ATTTTTTAAATATTTCTTTAAATTTTTTATTTACTTTAAAAACAGGAACATCTTGCGCAGGCACAGTTAAAACTTTTTCACTTTTAGGAACTTTACATTTTCTTTCCTTACGGTGTTTTAATTGAACAGTTCCTAATCCTGGAAGAATTATTTTTTCATTTTTATGTAACCCTTCTTCAATTGTTTCGTTTAAAGATAGTAAAAATTTTTCTACTTCTTTTTTAGTAACGCCTAATTTGTCGGTCATTACATTTAATAAATCTGATTTGGTCAATGGTAATCTCCTTTATATTATATTTTGTCTTTTATATTCGCAAATCTACTTGTATTTTAACAAAAAAATCTTTTATCAACTACAAAAAATAACATGGATTCATTTGTTTTAAAAATTGAAAATCTTATTTATGTTTATAATAATTTATTTTTTTCAACAACAACATGAATCTAACTTGATTCTAACACATAATTGCTCTTTATTAACACAAAATCATTTATTTTTGTTTTATTTTGTCTCTAATATCTTAGATAAAATATTTTTTAGGGGTTTTTTTTCAAAAACAACTTGATAAGCGCTTTGGATGATAGGCAAAGAAATGTTTTTCTCTATAGATAAGTCATAAAAAACTTTTAAATTGTTAGCTCCTTCAATAGTTTGAAAAGAATTAGCATAAATATCGTTTAAATCTATTCCTAAACGAATTTTTTTACCCGCTTGATAATTACGTGAATTTTCATTAAAAGCTGTCACAATAAAATCGCCTAAACTAGAAAGCTCTAAAACAATGTCGGTTTTCATGTCTAAAACTTCTAACACTTTTTTCATTTCTATAATGCCTAAACTGATAAAAGCCGCTTTAGCGTTAGTTTGAAAATCCTCATTATCTAAAATACCACTTACCAAAGATAAAGCATTTTTAAAAGCACTACATAATTCGGATCCCATAACATCATCAGAAGCATTAATTTTCAAATAATAAGAGTTAGAAAACATTTCCACTATTTCTTCGCTAAAAACTTTATCATCAGAAGAAGACAATAAAAAAGTTATTCGCCTTAAAATGACTTCTTCCGCATGTGAAGGGCCTAATAAAGAAGCATAATTTTTCAACTTATCAGGATCTATTTCCTCTTTAGTAATTTGAAAAATCATTTTATTACTATTAGTTTCAATCCCTTTAGAAGTGTTAATAAAACTTTTGGGTTTTTTCAAAAGAGGATTAATTTGTTGTAAAAAAGTTCTCATTTTTTGAGCAGGGATGCATAAAACAATGATATCTGCAAAATTCAACGCTTTTTCTAAATCAGTAGTAGCAACAATATTTTCCAAAGATAAATCAAAAATAGGATGTTGTTGATTGTTAATTTTATTAATATATGTTTCGTTATTATCATATATTAAGACTTGATGTTGGTTGTCGGTCAGAACTTGCCCTAAAGTAGAACCCCAAGCGCCGCCGCCCATAATAGTGATTTTTTTCATAACAAATCCATTTCTTTCTTTTTAAAAATCATTTTAATCGGTAATCCTCTTAATTCTAAGTGTAATCTCAATTGGTTGTTTAAATATCTTTTATAAGAAAAATGAATATAATCAGGATTATTAACTAAACAAACGAATTCCGGCGGTTTGGTCGACGTTTGTTTCAAAAAATAAAATTTAGCCTTTCCGCCTTTAAATAAAGCAGGAGGATTCATTTGAGTCGCTTCATGCAAAATATCGTTCAAAAGGGAAGTACTAAAAGATTGATGATAATTATAAAATATTTTTTCTAAAACAGGAAAAAAGGTATGAATTCTTTTTTTATTAAAAGCTGACGCATACACGATAGGAACATGATCCAAAAATTTAAATTCATTTTTGATTTTTTGATCAAATTTTTTCATATCTTTATCATTATTTGCCACTAAATCCCATTTATTAACTACAATTATACAAGGTTTAGCATAGTTAAAAATCATAGCCGCAATATTACGGTCTTGATCAGAAATTTCTTGACTAGCGTCCAGAACAAAACAAACAATATCACTTCTTTCCAGAGCGCTTAAAGCTCTTAAAGAACTGTATTTTTCTTGTTTTTCATAAATTTTGCCTCTTTTTATTAAACCGGCAGTATCTACAATATGATACGTTTTACCGTTTTTTTGAAAAACAGTATCCACAGCGTCTGTAGTGGTTCCAGGAACGTCAGAAACAATCATTCTTTCTTGTGCTAATAAAGCGTTAGTTAAGGTTGATTTCCCTACATTAGGTCGTCCTATCAAAGAAAACCTTAATTCTTCGCCATTAATTTTGACATCTGTTTTGCGAGGGTGATGAGCGATTACTTTATCTAATAATTCACCAATACCAATACCATGATGAGTGCTAATTCCCACTACTTCATTAAAACCTAAAGAATAAAAATCATAAACATTTTCGATAAAATTCATATTATCGATTTTATTGACTGCTATGATAATAGGAATATTTTTTTTATAAAGCAATTTAGCGATATCTAAATCTTCTTGAATCAATCTAGTATGACCGTCGGTCACAAAAATAATTAAATGGGCCTCATTAATAGCCAATTCTGCTTGATGTTTAATTTGTTCTTTAATAGAGACATTTTCAATTTCAATTCCTCCAGTATCAATCAAAGAAAAACTTTGGTTTAACCAGGTAGCTTTAGAATAAATACGATCTTTGGTCGTCCCTGCTTTTTCATAAACAATTGATATTCTTTCATTTAAAATACGATTGAATAAACTCGATTTGCCTACATTAGGGCGCCCTATAATAGCTACTTTAAAATTCATAATTTTTCCATTATTTTATCTTCTATAAATTGCACCACTTCATCAATAGACATATCAGTTGTATCTAATAATAAAGCATCTTCAGCTTTTTTTAGAGGAGCTAATTCTCTTTCTATATCTTGTTTATCTCTCGCTTCGATACTTTCCACAATACTTTCTAAAGAAATATTTTTTTGTTTTTTATCGAACAATTCTTTTTGTTTTCTAAGAGCTCTCATTTGTGCAGAAGCTGTTAAAAAAATTTTTAAATTAGCTTTGGGCATCACAACAGTTCCAATGTCTCTTCCGTCCATAATAATAAAAGGATGTTGTTGAATTAATTTTTGTTGTAAATTAAAAATTTTCTTTCTTACTACAGCTAAAGAAGAAATAAAAGAAATTGCTTTTTCTATTTCTTTATCTTTTAAACAAGCGGTTAAATCTTCATTATTCAAATAAAAGATATTGTCAGCTAATTTAATATGAGTTTCTTCTAACCTTTTAGCTAAGTTTTTTTGGTCGTCTGGAGTTTTATAAGGTACTTTATTCTTTAAAACATAATAAGTCAAAATACGGAATAAAATACCTGTATTTAAATAAAACCATCCAAATTTATCCGATAATAATTGACTGATAGTACTTTTACCTGAACCAGCTGGCCCATCAATAGCTAATTTAAAACTTAACATATTATAACATTCTCCGCGTTTTTGATTCTCTTTCTTTGAGTTGATGAATTGTGGAAATATTCGCCCCAATATGATATTGAGATATCTTTCTTTTTTTATTTCCACATTTATTCTAACATTATTTACTCGTGTCTCGAGAGACGTATTGTCCTGTTTCTGTATTCACAATAATTGTTTCATCTTGAGCGATAAAAATAGGCACTTTAACCGTTAAACCTGTTTCTAAAACAGCATCTTTATAAGTGGTATTTTTTTTAGTATCACCAACCACTCCAGGATCCGTTTGCACTACTTTTAAAGATATTTTGTCTGGCAAAGAAACGCCTAAAATTTCTTTCTCATCGTAAAAAACCACTTCCACTACCATTTCTTCAACTAAATATTTAACTGCACCTTTTAGGATTTTTTGCGGTATTTCCATTTGTTCATAAGTCGTTTCATCAATAAAAACGTATTTTTCATAAGAAATATAAGAAAATTTTAATTTTCTTTTGTCAATTAAAGCTGTTTCTACTTTGATACCAGAATTAAAATTATGTTCGATAATTCCGCCTGTTCTCAAGTTTTTGAGTTTACTTCGTACAAAAGCCGCTCCTTTGCCTGGTTTAACATGTAAAAACTCAATAACTTGGTAAATATGATTATTGAATTTAATGGTTTGACCTGTTTTAAAATCGTTTGTACTAATCATCATTTTAGTTGGATTCCTTTTTTAAAAATTTTTCAATTATATTAATGGCTTGGTTTTCTAAATCATCTGATAAAGCATCTATTGCAAATAAAGGTTTGATTTGGTTTTTAAACCATGTTTTTTGTCTTTTAGCGTATTTAAAAGTTTTAGAAATAATTAAACGTTTAACTTCTTCTAAAGTGATTCTATCTTCTAAAAACAATTTTATTTCCCGATATCCGATAATATTGAAATTAGCTCGAGGATAATCTTTAATTAAAATTTTGACTTCTTCAATAAAACCTTTTTCTAACATCTGTTCTAACCTTAAAATGATTCTTTGTTTTAAAATCTTGCGATCGATATCTAAATAAATCACTAAAAAATCAAAAAGAGGCGTGTTTTTGCCTTGTTTCTCAGATCTTAATTTGCTTTGGTTTAAATGTTGATAAGCACTGATAATGCGGTGAGGATTATTCTCATCTAAAACCAAATGAGGATCTTTTTCTTTCACTGCTTGAAGTAGTTGCTTAATATCGTTCTTTTCGTCTAAATAATTTTTAGGCAAAGCTTTTCCTTCAAATTCATAATCAAAAAGAGCGGCTTTAATATATAAACCACTTCCTCCCACTAAAAAAGGAACATCAATTTGAGGAATAATTTTTCTGACATCTTTTTGAAAGTCATAAATATTATAATAATCTTTAGGTGAAATAACGTTTAACAAATGATGTTTAATGTTATTTTGTTCTTCTAAAGTGACTTTAGCTGAACCAATATCAAATTTTTGATAAATTTGCACTGAATCAGCGTTAATTATTTCGCCTTGAAAATGTTGAGCTAATTTGATTGAAAGAGCGGTCTTTCCTGATGTGGTCGGACCTGCAATAACTATAATTTTTTTCACATTCTTTTCCGATTTCTTTTGGAATGAGGTTTAAATAGACAGTAATTTTTTTATTCGCTATATTTAATTTTAGTAATTTTTCTCTCTTTGCCAAAGGTCAATAAAACTCCATTTAATTGTCTTTTCCCTTCAGCGTTTTTTTGTTTCATTTTGTTTTTAGTATTTAAAAAATTATTAATAATAATGTTTTTATCTTGACCGATGACGCCATCTAAAGGACCTGTCATGCCTACATCAGATATATAAAGCGTTTTTTTAGGCAAAATACGATCATCATTCGTTTGGACGTGAGTATGAGTTCCCACTATAGCATCGATTCTTCCATCAAAATAATGAGCTAAAGCGATTTTTTCACTAGTAGCTTGAGCATGAAAATCCAATAAAGAATAATCATATTGGTCACGATATTCGTGTAAAATTTTATCTACTTCTGTAAAAGGGGAAGATAAAGAGTCGTTATTCATAAAAACTCTTCCTAAAGCGTTTATTATCAATACCTTTTTATTTTGATATTTAACGATTTTATGACCACTTCCCGCTTTCTTGCTTTCATCATTAACCGGACGAATAACGTTAGAATGATCAATAAAATTTTCTAAAGAATTGTGCTTCCAAGTATGATTTCCCATAGTCATTAAATTAACTCCAGAAAGAGTTAAATTTTGGTAATTTTCATAATTTAAACCTTGTCCATCGGCTACATTTTCGGCATTAACAATGACCATTTCTGCATTATATTTTTTTTTTAAGAGATTGATTTTTTCCATTAAATAATCAACACCTGATTTTCCACAAATGTCTCCGACAAAAAGAATGTTCATCATTTGCTCCTTTGTTTTATTTTTCCTCATTTGTTGAATGTTGAATTAATAAAATTAACCAAATAATAATTTAAAATAACTTTGTTAACTGTTAACGTCAAAAACTTCGGTCACTCTAAATTCTCTGATAACTGTTATTTTAATACTTCCATTGTAATTGATGTTTTTTTTAATTTGCTGTTTAATTTGTTCGGCTATCAAAAAAGTTGCTAAATCATCAATATCTTCTGGCTTAACAATTACTCTTATTTCTCTACCTGATCTAATAGCGTAAGATTTCTCAACTCCTTTAATGTTATCGGCTATTTCTTCTAATTGAGTTATCCTTTGGATATAATTTTCGATTGATTCTCTACGTGCTCCAGGGCGAGAAGAACTAATTGCATCAGCAATAGCCACTAAAGCAGCTATAACAGTTTTTGGTTCTTCGTCTTCATGATGAGATGCTATAGCATCTATTACTTCTTCAGGCTCTTGAAATTTAGTCGCTAAATCCACACCAATTTTAACATGACTGCCTTCTATTTCGTAATCTAGGGCTTTTCCTATATCATGCAAAAGACCGGCTCTTCTGGCAATATTTTGGTTTTCGCCTATTTCAGCGGCTAATTTGCCAGCTATAAAAGCTACTTCCACAGAATGTCTTAAAACATTTTGCCCATAACTAGTTCTAAAATTTAATTTACCCAACAATTGGACTAAATCATTATGAATAAAACCTATTTTAGTTTCTAAAACAGCTTCTTCGCCTATTTCTTGTATAAAATTATCTACTTCCAAATTCATTTTATTAAAAGTTTTTTCAATACTCGCTGGAGTGATTCTACCATCTACGATTAAACTTTCTAAAGTTCTTCTCGCTATTTCTCTTCTAATAGAATCAAAAGAACTTAAAATAACTGTGTTAGGAACATCATCTATAATTAGATCAACTCCTGTGATAATTTCAAAAGATTTAATGTTTCTACCTTCTTTACCGATAATACGACCTTTTAAATCATTATTTTCAAAATAAATGATATCTACATTATGTTCCGAAGAAATATCTCGAGATAAAGTTTGCATTGTGAAAACTAATAAATTAGTGGCTTGTTTTTTAACTTTAAACTTCAACTCTTCTTCTTTTTCTTTAATTAAAAACATCATATCTTGCGCAACTAATGTTCTTGCCTCTTCCATTAAAATTTCTTGAGCTTTAACTTGAGTTAAAGAAGCTATTTCTTCTAATTTTGATTGTTGTTGGTTAATAATTTGTTGGATCTTGCTTTGAAGGCGTTCCATTTCTTTTTTTTGCTTATTGATATTGTGTTCTTTAAAAAATAATAATTCTTCTTTCTCATTTAAATATTTAGTTCGAGAAGCCAACAAGTCTTCTTTATAAATTATTTTTTCCTCTAAATTAACGATTATTTTTCTTCTTTGATTTAAATCATATTCTGTTTCTTTTTTTAATAAATAAATTTCTTTTTTAGCTTCTGATAAGACATCTTGCGCTAATATTTGAGAATTTATTATTTTATCTTTGATTTTTTTATTGGTGTTTTGAAGCATTTTTTGAATTTTAAACCGATAA
>NZ_AKIN01000142.1:0-9294 GCF_000309405.1 Vaccinium witches'-broom phytoplasma str. VAC | reverse complement strand
TTTTTTATTTCGACAGTTTTATTTTATTTTAACTCTTTTTCTGTTTATGCTATGGAAAAAAGCCAAAAAAAAGAAGAAATAGAATTAAACATTTTAGAAGAAAAAAAAACAAGACAAATGATAGATAAAAAATCTTTATCTTCAGATGATGATATAATTTCGCAACAAGAAAAATTTGATGAATCCGCTGCGATTGATGTTTCTTTTTCGTTGTTAGAAAATCATTATAAAAAAAATTCATCCAAAAAACATTCTTTTATAGGATGGAAACATGATTTTGGTTCTTTGTTTTCTAAAAAAATAAGGCTTTTTTATAATGTAGCCCAAGTTAAAACAGTTCCTTGTATTTCTTTCCAAGAATGGTTAAACTTTAAACAGTTATGTTTTGGCCTTGTGGATCATCATATTCCTAAAGTTAATCTTTTATTTGATTTGATTGATTTTTCCGGCATTAAAGAAGAGTTTGTTGACGATAAATACGATAGAATAGCTTTAGAAACAGTTGATTTTTATCGTTTATTGAAGAAAGAACCATCTTTAGGGTGTTTTTATTTTAAAAAGAACGAAATAAAGGCGGTCGATTCGGTTAATATTTCGTTTTGCAATTGTAAAAACACAGGTTATTCTTTGTTAGAATTGATCCATGAAATAATACATTTTAGAGACAATGATTTAGATACTTTAAAAAAACATTTAGTGATTTATGTTCAACATTTAATGGAAATCGTGAAAGGAGAAAATATTTCTGAAGAAGTAGACCTTTCTATCGAACAGTTATTGGATAAAATCACTACTTCAACTGATATTGAGTCCTTGGAGCAAAATTTATTATTTCATTTGATTAAAAATTTAAGCTATAAATATGTTCCAGAAAAATTTTCCATCCATTCTACTTTGGAAAATAAAAAAATCAAACCCTTACAAGAAATGAAACTGACTTTATCTTTTGCACCACAACATCAAACTATTGGCTTTTTGTTAAAAATAAAAAATGACGCAGAAAACAATTTTTATCTTTATTTATATGAAATTTTTAACGAAGAAAAAAATGAACCAGAAAAATTACAATTTATCGATAAAGTGATGATTTCTAGCATCCAGAAAAATAAAGAGATGTTTTTTAATCATTTATCTATTAACGTTTTAAAAAGGAAAACTTTGTTTGTTAAAGGGATATCTTTATTTAACGCACGCATTTAAAAAATCAACATTATCTTGAATAGTGCAAAAAAATAATAAATAAAATAAATTTTTAATTTTAAACGGAGAAAATTATGAATATAATGAACGATATTAATCCTAAGAGAATCACTGAAGACCAATTTGTTGTTTTAATCGAAATCCCTCAAGGTAGTAAGAAAAAATACGAAATTGATAAAGAAACAGGCTTGTTATCATTAGACCGCTATTTGACGACGTCTTTTTGTTATCCTGTTAATTATGGTTTTGTCCCTTTAACTTATTGCGAAGATAACGATCCGCTGGATGTTTTTGTTTTATCCCAAGCGCCCTTAGATCCGATGGTTTTAGTGAATTGTCGTCCTCTCGGAGTTATTCGCATGATTGATAACGGAGAATTAGATGAAAAATTGATCGCTGTTCCTGTGAGAGATCCTTTAATGGAACAGTACCAAGATATTAAAGAATTGCCTCAACCTTTAGTAGCCGAAATAGAACATTTTTTACTTCATTATAAAGATTTAGACAAAAAAACAGTTTCTATAGAAAAAATAGAAGGAAAACAAGAAGCTAAAAAAGTTATTAAACGTTCTTTAGTTGCTTACCAAGAAATCACTAAAAAATAACACTGTTTTAATTGTTGTAGTTTTCTTATTTTTCAAAAAGACTTATCGCCAATGATATGTCTAATTTTTATTTTTAAAATTTATTTTTTGAAATGTATGAATGATTATAATTGTTTTTATGTTATTTTTATTTCGCATTTGATAAAATAACGAAAGAGATGACGAATAACAATGAAAACAACTGTCATTTTAAATAAAAAAACTTCTTATGATTATTTCTTAGATAAAAAATATTGTGCTGGAATTAAATTATTGGGTAACGAAGTTAAATCTATCCGTTTAGGCAAAGTTAATTTAGATAGTTCTTACATTTATTTTGTGGGCGATGAATTGTTTGTTTATAATATGAAAATCACTAAATATGATTTTAGTAATAATTTTGATTTTGAAGAAAATAGGAAAAAGAAGCTTTTGTTGAAAAAGCAAGAAATTTTACAAATAAAAAGTAAAATTAAATTGAAAAATTTTAGCGTTATTCCGATTAAACTATTCTTAATTAAAAACTTTTTTAAATTAGAGTTCGCTTTAGCTCAAGGTAAGAAAAAATACGATAAAAGAGCTGATTTAAAGAAAAAAGATGATAATTTAAGAATTAAGAAAGCTTTAAAATATTCTGAATATTGATCTTTTCTTTTTAAATAATTTCTGTTTTACCTTTTTAAAAGACCTTTTCTAAGGTCTTTTCTTTTAAAAAGGAAATAAAATATAGAACGTTTTTTAACGTTCTTAAGGATAAATAGCGTTAATATGTTATAATTTAAGCAAGGTGAAAAGAATGAAGACAGAAATAGTAAATAAAATTAAATTTTTAACAGACTTGATTAATAAAGCTAATTATGATTATTATAATTTAAACACTTCTGAAATAAAAGATCAACAGTATGACGCTTCCTTGCAAGAATTGATTTCTTTGGAAAAAAAGTACCCTGAATATAGATTAAATTATAGTCCTACTTTTAAAATAGGCGGAGCTGTTAATTCTAAATTTAAAAAAATCGTTCACGAAGTGCCCATGTTATCTTTAGAAAATGTTTTTGACTTTAAAGAGTTAAAAGACTTTTATAATCGTGTTTTTAAAAAAGTCAGTCGTTCCCATTTTATTACGGAATTGAAAATTGATGGAGTGGCGATTAATTTAAAATATGAAAAAGGTATTTTAGTCCAAGCCACTACTAGAGGGAACGGGCAGGTAGGAGAAGCGGTGATTGATAACATTAAAACCATTAAAAATATTCCTTTAAAACTACAAAAAGATATCGATTTAGAAGTGAGAGGGGAAATTTTTTTTAAACATGATGATTTTGCAAAATTAAACACTTTACAGGTAAAAAATAATAAACCTCCTTTTTCCAACCCTCGTAATGCCGCTTCAGGGACAATTAGGTTATTAAATTCTGATACCGTATCTCAAAGGATTTTGTCTTCTTTTATCTATCATATCGTCAAACCGCCTGCTTTTGTTAAAACTCAAAAAGAGGTTTTGGACTTTTTAAAGGAAATGGGTTTTTCTGTTAATCCTTATTATCATGTGGCAGATTCATTTGAAGCATTAATTACTCATATTAATCGATATGAAAAATTAAAAGATACTTTACCTTATGATACGGACGGAGTTGTGGTTAAAGTCAACCAATTAGAACTTCATCCCCTTATTGGTTATACTAGTAAATTCCCTAAATGGGCCATAGCTTATAAATTTAATTCTTCCCAAGGAGAAACTATTGTTAAAAAAATTACCTTTCAAGTGGGTAGAACTGGTTCTGTGACTCCTGTAGCGGAATTATTGCCGGTTATGGTTAGTGGTAGTGTTATTTCTAAAGTTTCTTTGCATAATTATGATTATATTCGCAAAAAAGACATTAGGATTGGGGATACTGTTTTAATACATAAATCCGGTTCTATTATTCCTGAAATTATTGACATTATTCAAGAAAAAAGGACCGATCAAACTCCTTTTAAAATGATTACTCATTGTCCTTTTTGTCAAACGCAGTTAGATAAAAAAGCTTATGAAGTAGATTATTTTTGTTTAAATGAAGTTTGCGAAGAAAAACAAATTAAAAAAATAATCCATTTTGTTTCCCGAGAAGCGATGGATGTTAATGTTTTAGGAGAAAAAACTTTAATTCTGTTTTTTCAAAAAGGTTTTGTTAAAAAAATATCTGATTTATACTCTTTAAACTCTTTTCGTAGTCAATTAGAAGACTTGCCAGGCTTTAAAAGTAAAAAGGTTAACAATATTTTAAAAGCTTTAGAAACCAGCAAATCTCAACCTTTTGAAAGGCTTTTGTTCGCGTTAGGTATTAAACATATTGGGATTAAGGTTGCTAAAATTTTAGTTCAAAAATATCACAACATCTATGCTTTAAAAGAAGCTACTGAAGAGGACTTATTGTCTATCCCTGAAGTAGGTATTAAAATTGTTGAAAGTCTGGGAGATTATTTTAAAAAACCTCAAAATTGGGAAGAAATAAATCTTTTAATGCAACATAATCTTCAATTTCAAAACGATTATAAAAATAAAACAAAAGTTCAAGATAATTTTTTTAAAGGTAAAAAAATTGTTTTAACAGGTAGTTTGAAACATTATTCGCGCAAAGAAATATCTTCTCTTTTAGAAGAAAAAGGCGCTTTAATCGTTAATTCTGTTTCTAAAAACATAGATTATTTAATTTGTGGTCACGATAGTGGTTCTAAATTAGTCAAAACTCGCGTTTTAGGAATTAAAATTATTAATGAAGAAGAACTGGAACAAAGGTTATCCGAAAGATAAAAAGAAAAAAGGTAAAAAATAATAAAATGAAAAATATTGGTGTGGATTTGGTCGAAATAAAAAAAATAAAAGATGTTGGATTGGACAAAATAGCTAATAGAATTTTATCTCTTAAAGAACACGAATGTTATGCTACTATCACTAATAAAGAGGTAAAGTATAGTTATGTCGCAGGAAGATGGGCCGCTAAGGAAGCTATTTTTAAAGCTTACGCTAAAGGCGATTTAACTCATAATTATTCTGATTGGTCTATTTTAAACCATGAGCCTTATGGTTTGCCCTGCGTTATTGATCCTTATCAAAATAAAATCATGATTTCTATTTCGCACACAGATAATTACGCTATCGCTTTTGTTGTTTTGATGTGATAATTGATGATATAAATTCGTTTAATAAAAATAAATAAAAAAGAGCTTTATAGGCTCTTTTTTATTTATTTTTCAATATTAAGACTTGGTTCCTGTTTTTCAGGGAAAAAAGTTTTCTTTTCTTTTGTTTTAAAAGAAAGATAAATTATATATAAAGCGAATATAATCAAATGAAAGATAATCAGGATTAATAAAATGTTTTGCCATTTTTCTAAGGCTTGTTGGTTTTTTTCTAAACGTTCTAATTGAGCTTTTTTTTCTTGGGGTTTTTCTAATGTGTAATTAATGAATGATTTTAATTTTTCTTTTATTTGATTATATTTTTGTAATGCATCTTCGAAATAAATTTTCGCGCGGTCTAATTTATTATTCATAGAGGGACTTTTATCCTCTATTTCGTAACTTTCAAATAAATCGTTCCCTTTTTTCATCAAAGATAAAGCGCTATTGTCTAATTCATCATTTTGGATTTGGTCAGTAATCTCTTTTTTGAAAGCGATTAAGACTTCGTTATCTCCCGCAGATAGATTCACTAATGACAACCATTCTTGGACTGATTTTTGTTTTTCTTCTACTCTTTGTTTGGTTAATTTGGTGTTGTATTTTTTGAGTCGAGTGATAATTTTTTTAAATTCTTCATTAACATTGTTGAATGAAGTTAATAAATCGTCAAAAGAGGGTTTTTCTTCTTTGTCTTCTTCTTTTTCATGTTCTGTTATGTCTGCTTCTGTTTGTGCTGTTTGGTATTGTTTTTCGCAAGCTGCCCATTTGCTGATAATTGTTTGAGAATTTTGTTGATTTTCTAAATTATCGATAAATCCATCAAATTCTGAATGATCTTCTTTTTGATTTTGAATTAGTTGTTTTAATTTTTTAGCAATCCCTAATTCTCTTTCTGCTATTTCTTTATTGTTTAATAGTTCTTGACGTATGGGAATAACGTTCTTTAAATTATTGTTAGCCCCGAAAAGAAGCTTATTATTAATTAAAACCAAAAGAAAAACGGTTAAAAGGAGAATAAAGATTTTTTTTATTGATTTTTGATGTGATATGTGATAATGATAATTGTTTATTGTTCTAAACTCTTTTCTAATTTAAGTTTGATGTTTAAAATGGATTATAATGGATTATATTATCATTTTTGAATTTTTCTTTTCCAAAATTCAATATTAAAAAACAAATATAATCCGCTTGCATTATAACATAAAAAGATTTATAAAAATAAAAAAGAAAACCTCTGAGGACTCATTTTTAGTATAACCTTTAGATGAATTTGGGGAAGGTTTTATTTTTGGAGATTTAGCTAATAGAAACCAAGATTAAATATGGATTTTTTTCCATTTCTTTTTTCTTTTGTTGTAATCATTAGGCAAAAAGATAATGACAATAAAAAGGATAATATTTAAGAAAATAATTGAAAAAATTTGGTTAGCATTATTTTTTAATTTTTGATAACGGAACAATTTAACCACACTTTTCTCTTTGATATTAGAAGTTTTTATAAAGTGAAGTGGAGTGTTGAAATTGTCGCTGACAACATCATTGATCCCGATAAAATAATTATCTTTATCAAAAAAAAGAAAATTTAATGTTTTCTTTTTATGTTTTAAGTTGAAAACAGAATCAAATAAAGCCGAATCTCCTTTCAGACTGCCGACTTTGCTTTTGAAAAATTGGGGAAAATTAACTTTATTATCTGAATTGAATAGATAATACGCTTCTTGGCCTATTTTTAAATCTGAAATTTTGGTCATTTCTGCGATAGGATAATTATAATCAGATTCAAAAGTTAATAAAATTAAATTATTTTTATCAAAAAGAAAACTTTGTAAATGTCCTTTTTCTTTTCTTTTGCCTTCATCAGGAGTAGAGGTAATAATATTAATTTCATCTGAAAAAACATTGATAAAATTATGGATCCAATTATCGATCTTTTCGTATTTTTGATCTTCAAATTCATAGTCATTATTGTAATTAGATAAAACGTAATATAAAAATTTATTATTGGCTAATCTTTGTTGATGAAGAATAACGCCATTACCGTTTTGACCGTTACCTTTATGCCAAACGATTAAAGAATTTTTGATCTTATCTGATAAATCTATCTTTTCTTTTTTTGGGGCATTTTTTAATTCTAAAGATAAAAAAGAGTTATCGCCTTTATATAAGTCATAGTTATTAAATTTACGTGTGTAAGTTGCGGAGATTTTTTTATTTTCTTTATTGCGTTTGTGTATAATTAATTCTAAGTTTTCATATCCCTTTTTGCCATCTATTTTGTTTAAGTGAATTTCTAAATCTTCTTGATGAGGGTCCATGAAAAAGATTTCCTCTTTATAATCGTAATTGCCGACTAAATAAATCAAAAATTTGTTCGTTTTTTTTGTCTTCTCTTGAGAAGAGGAAAAAAAAACGATTGGTTTTTGATCCAAGAGCAATAAATCTTGAACAAAAAAATTTATTTTGCTAGGTTTGTTGTCTTTAAATTTATTTTGAAATTTCTTTATTTTATTTTGCAAAATACTTTGGTAATCTTTACCTTCAAAAGTTGGATTTACTTGAAGTCTTTGTTTCATTTCTTCAAATCTTTCGTTAATGTGGATCATATTGATCGCTTGGGAAAAACTATCGGTGGTTTTATCACCTTGAAGAACGCTTCTATTCATCCCTATAATTTGACCTTTATTGTTAAACACCATTCCTCCGCTATTGCCGCTATCGATTTGAATATTGAAATTAATTTCTTTTTCATTATGGTAAATAATGCTACCTTTTTTCAATAAATTAATTTCTGGATATTGTCTAGGATTTTGAGAGATGGGATTGACATAAGGCCATCCGGAACCTAAAAAAGGATAATTATTTTCTTGATTTTGTAGTATTTCGTTTTCGTATACGAAAGTGAAATGTATTTTAGGGTTTTTTATCAATTGAGAACCTATACTATAAATATCTTCCCCTTCTTTTAAGGGTAGAGATGGTTCTTGTTGGAGAAAAGGTTTTTTCGCTGTTTTTAAAATATCTTTCACTTTTTTAAATAATTCATGGTCGGAATCAATAAAAGTGACAATACCTATGTCATCTGTATCGCGCTTATTATCGATATAATTATATACAGAAGCTGTTTTCTGTTTAAATTCGTGGTTAAAAATATGAATAATTTCGTTTTTGCGCGCGTGTTCTATTACGTGGCGATTCGTTAAAAGATAATATTTATATTTTATTTCCCCTGTATATTTATCTTTAATTTCGTCTATGTCCCAAATAAAACCAGAACCTAGAAAATCTTTATAATTGATTAAAAAATTAAGTTTCGAGAAAGAACGAATTTTGCCGGATAATGATTCTTTTTCAGAAAGAGACGAATCTTCTAAAGGAGAAATGGTTTCAGTAGGCAATTCTGTATGATGTGGTTTTTCAATATTTTTTAAAGAGGCTGAACAATAAGTATCAATTAAGTATTTTTTTAAATATTGTTCAAAGGAGATAACTTTTTCAGGAAAATTTTGATGAATTAAACCTAAAAAAAGACCGTTTTGATCTAAGAAGATATTAAATTTTTTGTCTTCTTGGCCTTTTTCTTTGATCTTGATTGGCAAAAAAAATTTATTATGAGTATCTTCTTGTTGGAAAAATTCTTCATCTTCCTCTATGGTTATGGTATGGATGATACATTTTAAAAAATTATACATACTGTTAGAAGTGATAATATAGTTAATTTCGGTTTTGTTATTTTTATTCTCTTTATCAGGCAAAGAAATGCCGATAAATTCACCTTTGTTGTTGAAAAAAATTTTATTATTTTTACCTTTAATAGAAATGGGCAAATAATGGGTATTATTTTCGTCGTAATCTTCACTTATGATACCTTCTTGGAATGGCTTGATATTTTCTTTTGTATCCAAGGTAAAAGCGTATACTGTTTCGCCAATGTGGAATTTATGCCTTTTCAATTCATAAGAAGAAGCTGGTTTTTCTTTGTTTTTTTCTTTTTCGAAAACAGTTTGGATGTTTTTGTGAATTTTTTCAATAATTTCGCATTTCTTTTTCATATCGTTATCGTTTGTCTTGAATAATGGATTATTTTGGTTATAATGAAAAAGGTTTGGTTGTGTTTCCAAATTAAAAAACATACGGTAATAAAAAAAACCGGCCAACAAAAAGATAAAAAAAGAAATGAATAAGTATTTTTTGGGTATTTTATTCACGTACATAAAGTTATTTTGTTTTTCTGCCTTCTTTTAGTATTATGATATATTTAGCTTTATAAAATAAATAAATAGAATTGTTTTTTAAGGTCTTAACTATATTATATACTATTTTTTATCTGAGAAAAAGGAGACTTATT
>NZ_AKIN01000143.1:0-2812 GCF_000309405.1 Vaccinium witches'-broom phytoplasma str. VAC | reverse complement strand
AGTACATGCTGAAGCAAAAAGCGCAAGAATGAAAAAAACAACCAAAAAAATAATTAATATTATATCTAAAATAATATTATTATAAATTTTTTTAAAAGTCACAAAAATCAAAAAAGGCACAACAATGAATAATACGAAAAACAAAATCCATTGAGATATTCTTAATATTTTAATTTTTATTTCCATTTTAACTTTTTTTTCTAAATTTTTTCGCTTTTTATGTTCTTTTTTAAGTTTTTGTATTTCAGGCTCTGGATAATAAATAGTCCATGCAAAAGCTAAAAAACAAAACAAAACTAACAAAACTGCTCGATTATTCATTTATTTCCTCGCCAAGATGATTAATTACATGTACTTTTTCATTAGGTTCAACATCATATATTAGTTTATTACTTGGTTTAGCGGTTAAAGTTGTATAATCATCTAATTTTATATTTATAGGTTTAGAAGTAAAACAATATTTTTGAGTTATTGTTTGAGCACCATCTTTAAAAGGAGTTTTAATGATGTCTCCAACAATATTTTCAGTTGTTTTTTTTATTATTTTTTTTTGTAATAATTTAGGTAATTTTTTAGAAAAAGCTTTTATTACTTTAGAACCAGCTACTTTTTTTAAACCTGGTACAGGCATTAAAGTAAAAGAAGTATCTAAGGTACCATTTATAGCTTGTTGTGGATTCTGTTGCACCAAGGATTCCACTACATCAAATAAACCCAGAGAAACATCAATAGTAGTGCCAACAATAGGGATAAAACTAATAACATTATGAGAAACATTCCAAACATCATTAAACCAATTGTTGGTTATAAAAGTTAAAAAAGGTTTATCATAGTCAATATAAATACCATCACATAAATAATTTTTTAAACCATTTTCTGTCAAATTTTTTATTTTAGAAAAATTATTATCTAAAACTGAACCAATTGCATGTTCTGGAATTGAACACATAGTTTCTTTTTCATCAATATTTACTTCTATTTTAAAACCTTGAGAACCGTATTTAACTAAAAAATAACCTTTTTCAGTGGGTGTTTTTTTCGTTATATCAATGGTTTCTCCATTTTTCATAAGACCAAAACCAAGGACGCCATTCTGAAGGAACTTCCCAGTGTTGTTTATGTTTATCAAAATAAAAGTTTTTATTAATTTGAGTTTGCATAGCAACATCGTTATAACAAGTATTATCATAAAAAAAATAAATATTTGTTACATCATTAATCATTTGCTTTAAATCATTTAAAATATAACAATTATTTTTATTTTCTCTCATGCCGCCATCAAAATAAACCAGTTAATACGGATGAGACACAACGAAACGGTACTGAAAGACCACAACTAATTTTTCTAAAACAAATACCTTTTAAGAAAAAATTATTTATTAACTTACTATATGGTAACATAAAAAAAATATTTGTCAACCTTTTTTAAAAAATTTTTTCAAAATAATGCGCTGTTCCGTTTTTTAATAAAACTTTTGTCTTTAAAATTGTTCTTTCAAACTTGAAATTAAGTAATAATTTTTTAATATTTTTTCAAACCAACAAAACATTTTTGATTAGATGAAAAAGTGTCTAATTTTTTTTATAATTTTCTAGTTTCAAAAGATATTTATACTAATATTTTAAATCGTGATAGATTAGATACGTTTCAGGATGGCTCCCTATTACAAACTAGCCCCACACAACACCGTACGAGCAAGTTTCCAAGTATACGGCATTTATAATATTTCTAGTTTTTGACGATTTAAAGTTTCTTGAATTCGTCTCAATTCTGTTTAAATGCGTAGTTAGTTTTGAAATTTTACTTTCTTTTGATAGCATATAGCCACCACCTTTCTACGCCCTTAAAATCGAAATATTATTTCCTCTTTCGCCCTATACCATGCTTTCCATGACTTCCTGGTTAGGCGATTATCTTAACCATTCCAGATTAAGTTTTACTCCAACGACTACTATGATTCTGCTTTTTCCTTGAATCCATAAGACTTTTTATCCTCTTATGTTTAGGTGTTAGATGGTTTTAACCTTGATTTTTAGGAAAATCCAAGTTACTCTTATTTGCTACGTGATTCTTTTAGGTACGCTAACCTTAACATTAACTTATGAGTTTGTACCTACTAAGATAGGTAAATACCGTTTAGACAGGTGAGTTAAGATGTTGGTATTGAACCAGGAGGAGGGGGTTGTCCCCTTGATAATTTAAACAGTCAGACACTATAACTATTTAATCCCATCTTACAAGTCATTTCAGTTACTTTCGACTTGGTCTGATAGTTACTCTTCTTTTTGCGTTTAGGTCCGTTTCAGGACTTCTCCTTGGAATTCGTTCTTCTTGCGGTCTCATATTGGTTATGGACTTCACCTCAATCCGCTTTTATTCTTTGCTGTAATCTATCATTCTTTCGTTTAACAAACCAAGAATATGAAGTATGTAATTATCACACATTGCAATTCGTTAATTTGCTGTTAATAAGGCCTCTTTGCGCCCAATAATAATTAATAAATTTTTGTGGACGTTATTTATAAATGTTTGTGGGTAGAATGATTGAATATTATTTGATTTAACTGTTATAACTTCCTTTTCTTTTTTTAACAAATAAAAAACCACATTAAGTGGTTTAGTTAGTTATTTGTTTATTTTCTTTGAATAGGAGTCCAAACAATCGATATCACTAAGCCTAATAAATTGACCTTTTATCTCTTTAAGTCATGAGCTTCCTTCTCTAATATACAAACTTCTTTAAGTGTACATGATTGATGGGTTTTAGAACATGTTAGGTGGGTTGTACGTAGTACAAACAAGGTAAAGTGT
>NZ_AKIN01000144.1:0-2901 GCF_000309405.1 Vaccinium witches'-broom phytoplasma str. VAC | reverse complement strand
AATATTTTAATAAAAAATATAATAACAAAAAATAAAAAAAATAAATCACAAGAATTATTAAATTCTTTGATAGAAAAAGAAATATATACAGACACAAATGACTATATTTTAAATTTTGACTTTGATAAATATAATCGTTTTAAACAAAAAACAGAAGAATGTAAGCGAATATATTTTGCAAATGATTTAGAAAAAGAATCTATTGAAAAAATAATTATCGAAGTTGAAAAATTAGAAAATAGATTAAATGTTGATTTATTCACAAAAATATTTTTGAAAAAACAACGAGATTTGCTTAAATTGTATAAAAAAGTTGACAAATTATTACAAAAAAATAAAAAAAAATTAAATCCTTTTGATATGGAATATATACAATTTAAATTAGACAAAATCCAAATAGAAGAATATATTCTTCAAATAGAACAATTTGTTAAAACTATCGAATATTATTTTAAAATTTTTGATAAATTTATTGAATTATTTAAACAAATTTATCCTAAAAATACATCAAACATTTCAAAAATAATTATGAATAATAAAATGGAAGAAAAATTTCAAAATTGTGTTATTGATTTGTCAAAATTCGATGATTTTGAAAAACATCAAATTGATATAAATAATTATATAAAAACTCAAAATGGTCTCTTATTTAACCAAATAATTGAAGAACCATGGAATGATAATTTCATGAAAGAAATAATGACTTCAAAAAAATAATTTAGAAATTTAAATAAAAAAATATAAATAAGATTAGGATTATAAAAAATGCAAATATTAAAACAAAAAACTTTTATTTTAATACTTTTTCAAATTATTAGTTTTATATTGATTGGTATTCTTTTTTATCAATTAATTTTTTGCAATAAAGAACAGATTCAAAAACAAGATAATTCTTCTTCGGAAGTTTTGGAACAAAAAATTGAGCAAATAAACAAATCTTTAGAAAAAGATACGGAGCTTCATAGTGATAATGATGGTTTGAAACAAATAAAAGAAGATTTCAACAAAATAAAAAAAGATGTAAAAAATAACAAAGAAGAAAAAAAAATTCAAAAAAATCTCCAAAATGCTTTGATTCATTTTGAAAAACAAAGAGAGAAAATTGATACTAACAATAAAGAAGAGATAAATATTTGTGATCAAATTATAACAATTATAAAATGGTATAATAAATGTTTTGAAAAATTTATTGAATTGAAAACACTTCATTCAAGCATTAATTCGAGTATTAGTCATGGACAAAGAATTTATGATTATAATCCAGAACGAGAATTAACAGAATACGATTTTGATAATGGAAGAACATTTTTAAGTAGCTATGCTAATATTTTAAATTTTATTATAGAAGATTTTAATAAATTTGATAAATGTGATGTAGAAGAAGAACAAATATCTAGGTTCAAAAAAACAATATGGGATTATAATAAATGGATAGTGAAGACAATTCAATTACTAAGAAATGAAAGACTACCTAAAATATTTATGCAAATCCCAAGAATAATAATTAAGTGACTAAGTAAATAAGTAACAATAAATATATTTATTGTTACTTATAAAAAAACTAGTTTATTTAGAAAGAGGCAAAATATTAAAAAAATGACATTTTTTAAAAAAAAGAAAATTATATTTAATTTAATTTTTTTATTTTTATTAGGAATTATTTTGTTCATTATTAAGAATAAGGATACTATTAAGGCTGTTAATGATAAAAATTCGAATGCTATTAGTAATAATAGTTCTATGAGTAGTATATTAGAAATGTTAACCCCACCAGAAAACAATTATGATCACTTTCTTGGTTTCGAGGAGGGTGTATTCGGACAAAAAAAATTAAAACAAAAATTAAATAGTTATATTAATATATTTAAGCCAGACAAATTAAAAGATTTTCAAAATTTGTTACAAAAGAATGACAATAAAAAAAACCCAAAAATACCTTATCCTAAAGGAATTCTTTTATATGGTCCACCAGGAACAGGGAAAACTTTTATATCTCAAGCTTTTGCTAAAGAATCTAAAATGAATTTATATAATATTACTTCTGCTCATAGTCTTAAAGAAATAGAAGAAATTTTTAAAAAAGCTCGAAGAAACAGCCCTTCTATTGTTTTTGCAGATGAAGCTGAAGAGTTAATCAAATCTAGAACATCGCAAAATTTAGAAACAGGAGACGCTAAAAAAACTAATACATTTTTAATGGAATTAGATGGTGTAAATACTGATCCCGAAAATCCTATTTTTTTTATTGCTGCGACTAATCATTTAGATAAAATTGACAGTGCTATTCAAAATCGTTTAGATCCTATTTATTTAGGTTATTTCAATGATGAAGAAAGAGCAGCATATTTTATACAAGAATCAGGTAAATATAAATTCGCTAAAAATGCAGAAGACTATTTAAAAGAAAAAATTATTCCAAGATTTGAAGAAGCAATTAAAAATCCTATAAAATATGCTAAAATGATAGGTAAAAAAGAGCACAACTTAGCTAACGGCAAAGAATTTAAATTCGAAATTCCAGCTATTAGTAAAACCCAAAAAGAAATGAAAGGGTCTTTGATGACTTCTGATGATGTCTTAACTGATCAATCAAATAGAGAAAACATTGAAAAATCATATAAAGAACAATACAAAACAGACCAAATTGAAAAAGATTTAGATATAAGTTATTTAGACAAAGTTAAAAAACATTTTTTTGATATTCAAACAACTAGAAAAATAAAAAATTTTTTGTTTCAGGCGTTTTTATTTGCCGGTAATCATTCACACCAACAAATTTTAATTTCAGATTTAGAAGAAGCTTCTAAAGAATATTTCGGCCCTAATTTAGATTATATGAATGAAAATCTAAATCAATAATATTAAACGAAATAATAATATTTTATCTAGATATAAGGAAAT
>NZ_AKIN01000145.1:0-8242 GCF_000309405.1 Vaccinium witches'-broom phytoplasma str. VAC | reverse complement strand
AATATTTTATTGTTTATTTAAATATTTAAAATCGTTTTTAAACATCTCATCTCAATTCTTCTTAAACTTCAAAGAAAAAAGAAAGAAAAAAATTTTTATATGAATATAAAATACAAACGTCTTTTGTCGTTATTAGATTTTACAAAAGAAACTAAAAAAATACGTGATAAAATTATAATTGATGTCGAAAGTCATGAATGGTATTATCATGAGAATACTCTCTTAGCTTTGCCAGGGGTGTATATGATGAATCCTAAAGCGAAAGAAGGAGATGTTTGGATAACAATAGAACGTTTCGCTCCTCCTGTTGCTCCTCAAATTACTAAAAACCCTTTATTAAAATTATGGTTAAATATTTCTGATGATTATAGAATTTTACCTGTTTTAAAAAATAAAGTCAAAAAATCAGAACTAAAAGAATCAGGTTTCCCTATAACGGAGAATTTTAATGATGAAAATGAAAAAAAATTTGTTTTTTTAAAAGAATTTTTACCTTTAAATAAATCTCTTCAAACTGATTTTGACAATTATTACCAAAATACTTGGAAAGTTTGGGCTGAAAAAGAAGAAGAAATTAACAAAACAAGACAATTATATAAAAAAATATATAAATTAGAACAAGAATTTAGAAGCAATCAAGATGATTCTCATCGCGAATTGGTTTTAGGAGTAGGAATGGTTTTATGGAATTCAGATGGTAAAAAATCCAAAATTCGTTATCCTTTAATTAGTCACGCTTTAGAAATCCATATGAACGAAAAAACTAATGCTATGGAATTAATGCCTCTTAGAGAACCTCAATTAGAGTTAGATATTTACACTTTTCTTCAAAATCCTGGTGTTTCCGTTATTGAAACGGCTTGGAAAAAATCTTCATTAATTTCTCAAGAAGGTCGAAATGCGGTTTTTTCTCCTTATAATCCTAAAACTTTTGATTCTATTCTTCAAATAGCAGCTTCTCATCTTGATCCGCAAGGAGAATATAAACCACAAGGGAATAATAATCGCACTTTATTGCCAATAACAGAAGAATTAAAAATTACTGATAATTGGGTTATTTTCATTCGTCCGCGTGATAATAAATTTTTAATTCAAGATTTAGAACGTTTTCAAAGTCAATTTCAAGTAGCTACAAAAAATTTACCTGATATTCCAAAAGGAATTTTATCCATTCTTGAAGAACAATCATATTCCCGTAAAAAAATTAAACTGCCAGAATTTAGAAGCTTGGAAATTCATTACCCTTCTAACGAAGATCCTGAGGCTGTTCCTGTGAAAGATTTATTTTTCACTATGGCTTCTAACGAAGAACAAGTTAAAATCATTCAAAAGTTAGAAATTTATGAAGGATTAGTAGTTCAAGGGCCGCCTGGAACTGGTAAAACCCATACAATAGCTAATATTCTTTCTCATTATTTAACTTTAGGTAAAAGAGTTTTAGTCACATCTATGAAAAAAACCGCTCTTAACGTTTTAAGAGATAAATTAATTCCAGAAATACGAACTCTAGCCGTTAGTTTTTTATCAAGCGAACAAGAAGATTTAAAACAATTGGAACATAATGTTTCAATTATTAAAGAACAAATCAACTCTATTGATGAAGATAAATTTGAAAAAGATATTTCCTCTTTAGAAAAAGAAATAGATTTCATTCAAAATGAATTAGCTCATATTGAACAAAAGATTAAAGAATTTTTTCAACGTAATTTTGATTTAATTGTTTTTTTACCAGAACAATCTCGCCCTCCTATAAAACCTTTAGATGCTTCCAAAATATTAGTTAAAAAGCGTCATAAAATTGAATGGTTTAAAGATGAATTAAAATTAACAAATGTTCCTTTATTTCAATCAGAAGATATTGCTGAACTAAAAAAAAATCGTCTTAAAGTGGGCGACAAAATTTCTTATTTAAATATACAAATACCTGCAATTGAGCCTTATTTAGTAGAAAATTTAATGGAAATTCACACAAATATTATTACTTACAACTCCATAAAAGAAGAAATAAAAGAAAATAAAATTTTTTCTTTAGAATTTAAAAATGATAAAATTTTAGAAAAAGCTCAACACCTTCTGGAAATGCTAGAATATCAAATAAAATTAAACCAATCCTTAATTGATGGTGAGAAAAAATTTTCTTGGCACAATTCCATTAAAAATACTTTAAAAAAATCTAGACACGATTTACCTTTAAAAGAATTCGCCGTTTTTTATAAAGACATTCAAGAAGCAGTAGCTCAACAACAAGATTTTTTAACAAGACCTGTCTCTAGTTTCGCTAATTTAGAATTAGATTCTGACATGATGAGTGCTATTAATAAAAAAGCTTCAGGCAAAAGCGCTTTTGGTTTATTTAGTTTTGGTAAAAAAGTGGAAAAAGAAAAATTGTCTTCAATTGTCATTATTTCTAACAGACCTGAAAATAAAGAAGATTGGAAACATGTTCAAAAATATTTCCGTTTAAGAAAAAAGATGAGAAATTTAATTATCATCTGGCAAAACGGTTTAGCTTCTAATTTATTATTAAGTAATGAATTAGTGAACTATGATAATTCTGATCCAAGCACTTTCAACCCTAAACATATTTTACATTTGAAAAAAGTGTCTGATCATTATCAATATTTAATTGAAAAAGATGTTAGAGACGAAGAAATAATAAAATTAGTTTATGAATTATTTCCTAAATTTCCAGAAATAAAGCAAATTCCTAATAGGATTGATTTATTAACTCAATTGCAAAACGATTTACAAAAAAATATTAAATTTCATAGTGTTAGAGATGCTTATAAACAAAAAAACAAAATCAAGAATGTTTTTTCAATATCTTCTGCTGAATTATTTAAAAATTTCCACAATTTAATTGAAGAAAAATGCGGAAATTCAGAAATAAATGTTAAAAGATTGAAAAAAGAAACAGATTCCTTTTTAAAAGAAATCAAAAATTTAGACACTTTAAAAGAAAATTTTGAAACCATTAAAACAGTTTCTGAATTGATTGAAAAATCAGGAGCTCCTTTATGGGCTGATGATTTAAGAAATAAATCTCCTCTAAATTCTTCTTCTGATAATCTTTTACCTAACGATTGGGACGAAATTTGGTGGTTAAAACAACTTGAAGTTCATCTGGATAATTTGCAAACTCGCGACTATTTAAACAAAATGGAAGCAAAGAGAAAACAAAAAATTATTGATTTGGAAAAAGTTTATAAACAAATAGTGTCTAAAAAAACTTGGTTACAAGTCTCTCGTAAAAGCACTCCTGATATGGAATCAGCTTTACAATCTTTTATCACTCATATCGCTAAAATAGGAAAAGGAACTGGTAAAAAAGCTCCTATTCATAGACGTCAAGCGCGTCAAGCTTTAACTAATATTTTAGAATCTAACGCTATTCCTTGTTGGATTATGCCTCATGATAAAATTTCTGAAGTTTTACCTTCTCAAATAGGTAATTTTGATTTAGCAATTATTGATGAAGCTTCTCAATCTGATTTATCTGCTTTAGCGGCTTTTTTAAGAGCTGATAAGATTTTAATTGTTGGTGATGATAAACAGGTTGGTCCTAATGATATTTCTGATGTGAGCAAAACACAAATTTTATCTCAACGTTTCCTCAAAAATCAAGTCAAACGTTATCAAGGACATTTAAGCTCAGGCTCTTCTATTTATGAATTATTTCAAGTAGTTTTCGCTCATGAAAAAATTATGTTAAAAGAACATTTTCGTTCCGTTTCTCCTATTATTGAATATTCTAATAGAGAATTTTACCATAATGAAATCCAACCAATGCGTCTGCCGAAAAAATCTGAACGTCTTGATCCACCGCTAATCGATGTTTTAGTGACTGATGGAGCTTGTAAAGATGAAAAACAAGAAATTAATAAAGCAGAAGCCTGTTATATTGTGGATGAGATCAAAAGAATCTGTGCCGATCCTACGATGAAAGATAAAACTATTGGGGTTGTGACTTTAAAAGGCGATCGCCAAGAACATTATATTTACGATATGCTAGAAAGAGAATTGCCTAATGATATTTTCAAACGTCATGCTATTAAATGCGGGAACGCTAGAACTTTCCAAGGTGAAGAAAGAAATATTATTTTCCTTTCTTTAGTGGTTTCTTTCCGTCCTAACGGTAAAAAACCAATGCCTTTGACTAAAGAAGATGCTTATCAACGTTTCAATGTTGCTGCTTCTCGTGCTCGTGATCGTATGTATTTAGTCCGCAGTATAGAAATGAATGAGAACCAACTCAGCAATAAAGACGTTTTAAGACGTGGAATTATTAAACATTTTAGTTTACCTTTTAGTCAAGAAGAGAAAAAAATTAAAAATTTAAGAACTCTTTGTGAAACAGATTTTGAACGTCAAATTTATGATATTTTAGTCAATTTAGGTTACCGTGTTCTTCCTCAAGTTAAAGTCGGTTCTTACCGAATTGATTTAGTGGTTGAAGGGGATAATGATAACCGTTTGGCTATTGATTGCCACGGCGATAGATTACAAAGTACCGAACAAGATGATCATGATTTAAACCGTCAAAGAGTTTTAGAACGTAATGGGTGGGAATTTTGGAACGCATTCGCTTTTAATTTTGTTTTAAATAAAGAAGATGTGATTAAAGACTTAATTAAAAATTTAGAAGCAAAAGACATTGAACCTACCAAAACAGAAAATATAAACCAAGCTATTTACACTGAAAAACGTCGAGTAACTGTTTTTACAAAAAATAAATAATCGTTTGACGATTAAATAATAAAATCCATCGTTAACTTTAAAAAAAGTAACGATGGATTTTTTTTTCTTCGCCGTTGAAAAAATATTTCCCACAAACGGAGATAATTATCAATAAACAATAAATTGCCCCAAAAGAATTACATTTTTAAGATTTGATATAAAAAAGAGTTAATTTATTTTTTGAAATAATAAGTTAACTCTTTTGCCTAATTCTTCCGGTAATTCTAAAAAGAATTTTTGTTTTAATTTTATTTTCGTCATTTTAAGATGTTTCAATTCTGCCTCGTAATTAGGTCCTTTCATTGCTATAAAATAACCTTTTTTTTTAATAAGAGGAGAAGCTAATTTTAAAATTAATTTTAATTTGCCTAAAGCTCTAGCGATCACTAAATCATATTGTTTATCGTGTTGTTCAATCCTTTGATGAAATAAAAATACATCAGTTAAATTCAATTTTTTAACTAACGATTCTAAGAAATTAATTTTTTTTAAGGAAGAATCAATTAAAAAAATTTTCAAATGAGGGAATAAAATTTTTAAAGGGATACTGGGAAAACCGGCTCCGGTACCTAAATCGCTTAAATTATCAATTTTATTCAAATCAATATTTTGAGAAATCAATAAAGAATCATAAAAATGTTTTAAATAAATATCTTTTTCACTCGATAAAGCGGTTAAATTGGTTTTTTCGTTGTATTCTATTAAAAAAGAATAATATATTTTAAATTGTTCTAATTGTAATTCGTTTAAATTAAATGTATCTTTTAATATTTGATTAAACAAAATTTTTAGCCTTTTGTAAAAAAACTAATAAAATAGAAATATCAACCGGATTGACGCCTAAAATTCTTGATGCTTGGCCTAAATTATAAGGTTTAATTGTTGTTAATTTTTCTTTAGCTTCTTTAGATAAATTGTGAATTACTGAATAATCAATATCAATAGGAATTGTTTTGGTTTCTAATTGAAGAAGTTTTTGAGCTTCTTTTTCGGCTTTTAAAATGTAATTTTCGTATTTAACTTGAATTTCAACTTGTTCTAAAACTTCTGGTGTATATTGTTGGTCAAAAAAAAATTTCAAAATATTTGTATTTAATTCTGTTCTTTTTAATAATTTATATAAACTCGTTTTTTTCGTAATTAAAGAAGAGTCATGTTCTTTTAAATAATTTAAATTCTTTTCATTAACTTCAAAAAAAGTTGCTTGTAATTTTTTTTTTAACATGTCTACTTCTAGACGTTTTTTTTCTACATTTTTATAAGTTTTTTCATCCACTAAACCTAATTCAAAACCATAATGAGTTAATCTTAAATCAGCATTATCATGTCTTAATAATAAACGAAATTCTGCTCTTGAAGTCAATAAACGATAAGGCTCTTTGGTTCCTTTATTGATCAAATCATCAATTAAAACACCAATGTAAGCTTCATTTCTGTTTAAAACAAAACCGTCTTTATTTTGCAGTTTTAAACTAGCGTTAATTCCGGCCATTAAACCTTGACAAGCCGCTTCTTCATAACCGGTAGTACCGTTGATTTGACCAGCAAAAAATAAATTATTTATTTTTTTAGTTTCTAAAGTATGTTTTAATTGGTTAGGATTGAACGCATCATATTCAATAGCATAAGCATATCTAACTATTTTAGCATTTTTTAAAGCAGGAATAGTTTGTAAAATTTTATGTTGTATTTCTTTAGGCATGCTTGTAGAAAGACCTTGTAAATACATTTCATCAGATTCTAAACTTTCTGGTTCAATAAAAATTTGATGTTGTTTTTTATCGCAAAAACGAACTACTTTATCTTCTATAGAAGGACAATAACGCGGGCCCGTTCCTTCTATTTGGCCATCATACATTGCCGATTCATATAAATTTTGTTCAATTAATTCGTGAGTTTGTTCGTTAGTGTGAAGCAAATAACAAGGTTCTTGGACTCCTAAATCGTCAATAACCGAAGGAGAACTGAAAGTTTGTAAAATGCCATCTCCAAATTGCATTTTAGCTTTAGTATAATCAATGCTATCTTTTTGAATTCTAGGCGGAGTACCTGTTTTCAAACGAATAACTTCAAAACCATGTTCTTTCAATTGTTTGCTAATGCCATAAGTGGTTGGTTCATTATTAGGACCCGAGTTGGTTTTTGATTTTCCCATAAAAATTTTACTGGATAAATAAGTTCCTGTCGTCATAACAACAACTTCACTATAAACAAGTGTTCCATCCTGCAATTTAACCCCTTTAACTTTTTGTTTTTCAATAATTAATTTTTCCACTAAACCTTCTAATAAAGTTAAACTATCAACTTCTTTTAATATTTGAATAACTACTTTAGGATATTTTACTTTATCAATTTGAGCCCTCAAACTTCTTACAGCAGGCCCTTTAGAAGTATTTAACATTTTCATTTGAATTTGCGATAAATCTGCTGCTTTTCCCATAATGCCGCCTAAAGCTTCAATCTCTCTTACAACGACGCCTTTGGCTGGTCCGCCGATAGAAGGGTTACAAGGAAGAGCGGCAATTTGTTCTAAATTGCCTGTAATTAATAAAGTTTTATGTTTTTTGGATAAAGCTAAAGCGGCTTCTACGCCGGCATGTCCGCCACCAATAACAATAGCTTCGTAATTCATTTTCTGTTAACCTCCTTTTTTTAAAAATTTTTTTCATAAAAAATAATTTTTATTCGTTTTCTTCAACATGTCTGTAAAGTCTATGTTGTGTTAAAATGTTTTCTAATTCTTCTTTGCCTAAAAAATTTTCAGATTCTTGAATAAATTGGATAAATAATTTTTTTTTATCCAATTGGAATTTCTTATCGCTTTTTTTCATAAAAAACATAAAAATGATTAAAAATAAAATAATCGGTAAAGCGAATAACATAACAACTTTATAACCATTTAAATTTGGAATTGATGATTTAACTAAAGTAGATAAAATAAGAGAAGTGACAAAACCTATTCCTAAAGACAAAAAGTTTTTTTTAATTATGTTTGCGCGTTTATTTAACAATTCATAAATAAATTTCATATAAAAAGAATTAATTTCTTTTTGATATAAAGTATTGAATTTATCATAATATTCTTCATGAATAAAAACTCTAAAAACGCCATTTAAATAAGTCCAAACGACATATTGATTCATGTTCAAAAAAAAAGAATTATATTTACTTTGTTTTAAATAAAAAAACTCAATTTTTTTTTCTTGATCGTTAAAAAGACAATTTTCTTCGCGAAAAGCATTTCCTTCAACAGAATTAAAAACAAAAGGTAAAAGCTGAATTTTGTTTTTGTGTGTAAATAAATTCATAATCAAATAGATTTCCTTTTTTGTTAGTTTATTTTCAATTATAAAAAAATCTTCTTAAAAATCATCACTCACATGAAATTAAACTTATGGCCGCTTCAATCAAGACCTGACCAGATTCATTATCTTTATATTGAATGATGATTTTTAAGAAGATTTTTAAATAAAATATAAAAATTATTTCTTTCTTAAATTATAAA